>DAHVPC010000060.1 GCA_027318475.1 Candidatus Cloacimonadota bacterium
CAGATGATTTGTGGGTCAGAAAACCCGACGGAACAGCGGAGTGCGACCGCGTGAACGCAGTGTTCCGTATTGATAATCGGTCTTTATTAGTGTTGTGAAATCAGGGCGTTGTGAAGAACATTCATTGGTGAGTTCAGGCCAGGGATTGAAGCCATAAGGGATGAACCGGATTTAAGAGCGTAATTGGTTAGAATGAAAGGTTCTGGCGATGGGGAAACTTTTGTGATTTCAAAGTCAATGATACCTATTGATGGGGGTTTGGGGCGCATGGAAACAGAAAATAGGAATCCCGTTCAGGCCGTAACACCATATGTAGTGGGGGCGTGGAAAAGTGGAAAGGTGAAAAAGGGCAAGAGGGGAAAAGGGCAAACGCAAAGAATGTTGACAACAATAACCCCGCCGGGAGACTGGTCTCCAAACAAAATGAGGATGTGGTGATGGACGCCTTGAGCAATGACCTGTCCAACCTGAGAGAGTTTTTCGCGGAACGTTTTCCGCCTGAGCAGAGGGCGGCGGCGCAGACCACTTTTCTGAAGCAGCTATCGCTATTGGCGCACCGCTTTTATCAGGGCAAGATGCAAACCCTGCCCAAAGCCGGGATCTGGGGTTTCAACTGGTTCAATGTGTGGTACACGCCCGGGGTTTCGGCGGTTTCGACGGCGATCCGGGACGAACCGCTGCAAGCCTATGAACTCAGCAACCGGGGCAACCTGGTGGCCGTGGTGAGCGACAGCACAAGGGTTTTGGGTGACGGCGACTGCGGAGTTTATGGCGGATTGGGCGTGATGGAAGGCAAGGCGATGCTGATGAAATACCTGGGCGGTCTGGACGCCATCGCGCTCTGCGTCAACGACCGCGGTCCTGACGGACAGCCAGACCCGGCCAGATTGATCGAGTTTGTGAAGATGCTGGAACCCAGTGTGGGGGCAGTGAATCTGGAGGATATTTCCCAGCCGAATTGCTATCAAGTGTTGGACGAACTGCGCGCATCCTGCCAAATCCCGGTCTGGCACGACGACGCGCAGGGAACGGCCTGCGTTACTTTGGCCGGCTTGATCAACGCTCTCAAACTGGCGGACAAACAGCTGCCGGACATCCACGCGGTCCTGTTCGGCGCTGGCGCTTCCAACACCACGATCGCCAGCATCCTGATGCAGTCGGGCCTGGACCCCAACAAGCTGGTGCTGTTCGACAGCCGGGGAGGCATCCATGCCGGGCGTGCCGACCTGCATAACAACCCCGCCAAATACAAGCAGTGGCAACTGGCGCAAACCACCAATCCCCAGCGTTTGAACAGCATGGAGGAGGCGATGCGGGGCGCGGACGTGCTGATTTCGCTTTCCACGCCGGGTCCGGGTACGATCAAACCCGAATGGATCAAGCTCATGGCGCCCCGGGCGATAGTCTTTGCCTGCGCCAATCCGGTTCCGGAGATCTATCCGCACGAAGCCAAAACGGCCGGAGCCTTCATTGTGGCCACCGGTAGAGGGGATTTTCCCAATCAGGTGAATAACTCCTGCGGTTTCCCGGGCATCCTGAAAGGCGCGCTGCTGGTGCGGGCCAGCCAGATCACGGACAGGATGGCGATCCGCGCGGCGCATGCTTTGGCGGAGTTTGCCCAGCGGCGAGGCATCGACCCCGAAAACATCATTCCACGCATGGATGAATCCGGCGTGTTCGCGCATGAAGCCGCGGAAGTGGCCAGGCAAGCGGTCGAGGACGGAGTGGCGCGCCTGGAACGCAGTTATGACGAGGTTTTCGCCCAGGCCAGCGCGGAGATCCAGGCCAGCCGGGAACTCTGCCACCGAATGATGAAGGACGGCAGCATCGCGGTCCCGCCGCCTGAATTGATCGAACAGGCATTGGCGTACACCGCGCAAGTTTTCGCTGGAGTTTGAACACGGCCGTTAGCAAACAATTCCTCCGGATTGCCGTTCAGATCCTGAAGCTGGCGCTCACCGGCTTCATCATCTGGAGCATCTTCCGCAAGATGGATTTCGGACAAGTGCTGTCCAGCCTGGTCAGCCTGCCCGTCTGGCTGCTGCTGTCCCTGTTGCTGCTTTCGCTTTTACGGCATTGGGGGCAGTTTCTCACTTGGGGTTACGCACTGCAGATCAATCCGCTCTACAAGGTCAACTGGAAGGAAGTGTTCAATTCCTACATCATCAGCCAACCGCTGCGCTTTGCCATACCGGGCGGTTTGGGCATGACGGGCAAGATCCTCTACATCACGAATAGCAGTTTGCTGGCGACGGGGCTTTCCTACGGGATCGAGCGATTCCTGATCATCTGGGGCATCTGGGTTTTCGCCATTGTTTCCGGGGCTTTCTACTTCACGCGGATCCAGCTGTGGGCGCGCTTATTGGTGGTTGTGGTGGCTCTGTCCGTTCCGTTGCTGGGGTATTTTGTGCTGGGCGCCAGGGAAAAATGGCGGCATCTGCAAGAGCACTACCGCACATACGCGCCCCGGATCATCGGCGTGCAGCTGCTTGTGGCGTTGACCGCCTATTTGCAATACTGGCTGCTGCTGAAGCGGGTGGCGCCGATCGGTTTTGGGGATACGCTGATGCGGATGTCGCTCACGCAACTATCCGTGAGCATTCCGATCACTTGGGCGGGCTTGGGGCTAAGGGAGACCTTTGCCATCCATTTCCTTTCCGAAGCGGGATTCCAGGCGATCCAGGCGGTGACGGCGACCCTGACCATGTTCATTATCCAGGACGTCCTGGCGGCTCTGGTGGGCTCGATCTTCTTTCTGCGGGTAAAAAAGATCAGCGGGATCGGGAAACATGGGCGGGATTAAAGTCATCGGCGCTGGACTGGCCGGCAGCGAAGCCGCTCTGTACCTGGCGGAAAAGGGGCTGCAGGTTCAGCTGCTGGAAATGCGGCCGGGCACCATGACTCCGGCGCACAGAACGGATCTGGCCGCGGAACTGGTGTGCAGCAACTCGCTCAAATCCACGCGGCTGGACACGCCCTCGGGTTTACTGAAAGAGGAACTCCGGCTGCTCGGATCCCGGTTGTTGACCATCGCCGAATCCTGCGCGGTTCCGGCTGGACACGCCTTGGCAGTGGACAGGGAACTCTTTGCGCGAAGCGTCAGCGATCAGCTCGAGCGGCAGCCCAACATCGAACTGGTGCGGGGCGAGGTGACCAGGTTGCCCTCCGAGCCCTGCATCCTCTGCACCGGCCCGCTCACTTCCGATGCCCTGGCGCGTGAATTACAGGCGCTCATGGGCGCGGAGCAACTCTGCTTTTTCGATGCCATCGCGCCGATCGTAAGCTCCGACAGCCTGGATTTTACAAAGGTTTACAGCAAGGACCGCTACGACAAAGGCGAGCCGGATTACCTGAATTGCCCTTTCAACCGGGACGAATATTACGCCTTCGTGGAAGCGCTGCTGGAAGGTGAAAAGCACCAGGCGCACGAGTTTGAGAACGAGTTTTTCCGGGATTTGGATTTCAGTTATTACGAGAACTGCACACCTGTGGAAGAACTGGCCAGAAGGGGCATAGACACGCTGCGGCACGGGGTGATGCGGCCCATGGGATTGGAGCACGGCGGTGTGAAACCCTTCGCGGTGCTGCAGCTGCGGACGGAAAACCGGGACCGGACGGCATTCAATCTCGTGGGCTGCCAGACCATGCTGCGACAGAGTGAACAGCAGCGCGTCTTCCGCCTGATCCCGGGTTTGGAACAGGCGGAGTTTCTGCGCTACGGTTCCATCCACCGCAACAGCTATCTGAACGCGCCTTCTGTTCTGGCCCCCAACCTGACCCTGAGAGCAGCCCGCAACGTCTTTGTGGCAGGGCAACTGAGCGGGGTGGAGGGATATGTGGAGTGCATCGGCACGGGTTTGCTGGCGGCGAAGATCCTCTCCGAAGGCATTCCCATGCTGCCCCCGGAAACGATTATGGGCCAGCTTTGGCGCCGCTTGATCGATCCGTCCGTGCACAATTTTCAACCCATCAACGCCAACTATGGCTTGCTTCCTGCATTGGAAACCCCCTTACGGGACAAAAAACTGAAGAAAGAGAGTTTGTCCAGGCGCAGCCTGACGGCTTTGCAACAACTATTAGGAGAACTAGATGATTAAACTAACATCAGCCTGCGGCCTGGATTGTCCGGGCTGCGAAACCTACATCGCCACCAAGTCTGGCGACGCAGCGCAGAAGGCGGATATCGCGGTGCGTTGGAGCAAGAACTACGACGCCAGTCTCACCGCCGCAGATATCAATTGCGACGGCTGCATGAGCGATGGGGCGCATTTCAGTTGGTGCGGCAAGTGTCCCATCCGCAGTTGTGTGGTGGGCAAGGGTTATCAAAGTTGCGCCGAATGCGCGGACTTTCCCTGCCCCACCAATGAATTCCTCTACAATGCCGTTCCGGCGGCCAAATCGACAATCGAAGCACATAGGAAGTGAGCATGGAAAAAGTTGTAGTCCTGATCCTGGCCTGGCTGTTCATCTGCATCGGATTGCTCCAGGCAAAAAAAACTATCGATCCCGAAGCTTTCTGGACCGACGGGTATTGCGTGCAAAGCACCGCCAAAACACCCGCAGCAGGCGCAAAGATAATCCGCGCCAAAGTGGAGGGCAAATGGCAGGATTTCCCCCTGGTGGAGTTTCCACAGGCGTTTTGGGATTGGAACCGAGCGCAGCGCAAGGAGTATCTGGACATCTTCCGCGAAATGCTGGAGAAGGGACCGGAAGCCACGCGTAGCCCGCAACTTTCCGGCCCGCACAACGGCATCATCGCCACCTACGGAGCCTCGCGCAAGGATTCGAAGTTCAAACTCAACAACGCGGTCAAAGGCATGGGATTCCTGCCGCCGGAAGATAAGATCGCCGAAATCACCGCGCTTCTGGAAGCCAACATGGAAGCGACCCTGGACGTGAAGATCGACATCCTGGACAGCCTCTATACACACGCGGAAGAGAACTTCAGCCCGGACAGGCTCGGGTCGCTGGAGTTGTATTCCGAACCGGGCTACAACACGCAGACCTTCATCAACCAGATGGTTGATCCGGCTTGCGTGACCGTCTGGCTGGACATTCCCACCTATAAGATCAAACAGATCGTGCGGCTCCTGCACCCCGACGATCCCAAGCTCAGCGTGTATGAAAAGCAAGCGGTGAAGTACATCAACCTGATGCACAGCTTCTTCCACGGCGCTTTCCCACGCGACTACATCGCCGCGGTCTATTACAACGTGGAGATCTACGATAGTTCGCCGGGCCGCAAAGACGCGAGGGGAACCAAAATCAGCAACTGAGAAACCCTCACAGGGAGGATCATGAACTACGAGGATAAAGATTACCTGGTAGAGGAATACGACCTCGAACAGGAAAACTGGGATGAGCTGGAAAAGACGGAGAAAACCGCGTTTCTGGCTGCGATAGTCCGCCAGGGCGAAAGCGAGGCGGAAAGCAAGGCCTCCCTGGACGAACTTGCCCGTTTGGCAGATACGGCCGGGATCGAGGTGCTGGGCCACTACACCCAAAAGCGCAACCAACCCGAACGCAGCACCTATTTCGGGAAGGGATTCCTGGAGGAACTGAGCCACAAGATGCGCCAGGCCCAGGCGGAACTCCTGATCGTCAACGAAGAACTGAATCCCATCCAGGCCCGCAACATAGAGAACAACTTCAGCATCCGGGTCATCGACCGCACCGAGGTCATCCTCTCCATCTTCCACGACCATGCGCGCACCCGTGAAGCCAAGCTGCAAGTGCGTCTGGCGGAATTGCAGTATCAGTATCCGCGGCTGCGCAAGCTGTGGGGGCATTTCGACAAGGAGCGCGGCGCGGCCCGTTCCGCCGGCGGCACTGCCACCAGAGGCATGGGCGAAAAGCAGATCGAGATCGACAAACGCCTGATCCGTGAGCAGATCCGCAAGGTTACGAGGGGCATCGCCGCGATCACGCAGCACAAGGAAACTCAGCGCAAAACGCGGGAAAAGACGCGGAAGATCTGCCTCGTCGGCTACACCAATGCCGGCAAATCGACGCTGTTCAACGCCCTCACCGAAGCTGGCGTGCTCGTTGAGGACCGGCTGTTCGCCACGCTGGATTCCACTTCGAGGCAGCTGAAGCTCTCGACCTCGTATCCCGTTGTGCTCACCGACACCGTGGGCTTCATCTCCAAACTTCCGCACCACCTGGTGGCATCGTTCCGAGCCACGCTGATGGAGGTCCAGGACGCCGATCTGCTGCTGCATCTGGTGGACCTTTCGGATGAACGTTTCGGATATTACATCGAGCAGGTCAATGCCGTTCTGAACGAGCTTGGCGCCGGCGAAACGCCTCAACTGCTGGTGCTGAACAAGATCGACGCGGTGGACGAAGGTTTCCAGAATCTGCCTAGCAAGAAGTATCCAGACGCCCTCCTCATTTCAGCTCTGCATAAGGAACACATCAGCGAACTGCTGGAGCGGATCGAGGCCCAACTCTTCCAAAATGAGGCCTGCAAAGTGTTTCTGCCCTACGACAAGGGCTCGCTGGCCTCGTTATTGCACGAGATCGCCGTGATCCAGAAAGAGGAGTACCGCGCCGACGGCATCTATCTGGAAGTGCTGATCAGCAGCGGGGACAGGCACCATATCCAAGACTATCTGTTGACATAATCCACCGGCCTGAAATATCTGGCCAAAATTCAGACTACACTCCAAGGAGTTTGCATGTATAAGCTTATTACCGCGGCCGAAGCCGCTGCCATGATCAAACCGCGCAGCCGCGTCTGCATCGGCGGTTTCCTGGCCGTGGGCGCTCCGGAAACCGTCATCGACGCCATAGTCGCAGCCGGAACCAGGGATCTGCACATCATTGTGATCGCCTCGGACTGGGAAAACCGCGGCGTGGGCAAGCTGGTGGTCAACCACCAGGTTGGCAGCGCCCAGGTCTCGCACATGGGCACCAACAAAGAGATCCAAAACCAGGTGAATTGCGGCGAAATCAAGGTTGAACTGGTTCCCCAGGGCACGCTGATGGAACGGGTGCGCGCTTTTGGAACCGGACTGGGCGGCGTTCTTACCCCCACAGGTTTGGGTACGGTGGTCGCCGAGGGCAAGCAGGTCATCAACGTGAATGGCAGGGACTACATCCTGGAAACTGCCATCGAGAGCGATTTTGCCCTGATCCGGGCTAAAAAAGCGGACCAAGCTGGTAACCTGATCTACAGCAAAACAGCTCGCAACAGCAATCCCATTATGGCCATGGCCGGAAAGGTCACCATCGCCGAGGTGGACGAGATCGTGGAGCTCGGCGGGATCGATCCCGAGGATGTGATCACGCCCGGAATCTTCGTCAACTACATAGTTTTAAGCAAGGAGAAATGAGATGGCCATGGACAAACGCGCGCAGATCGGAGCACGCATCGCCAAAGAACTCAAGGACGGCGACTACGTGAACCTGGGCATCGGCTTGCCCACTGAAACCGCCAACCACATTCCTCCGGGGATCCGGGTGGTTTTCCAATCCGAAAACGGGATCATGGGCGTGGGTCCGGCTCCCGCAAATGGAGAGGAAGACCAGGACATGATCAACGCCGGCGGAGGCTTCATCACCGCTCTGCCGGGAGCTTCCTACTTTGATTCCGCCACCAGTTTCGGCATCATCCGCGGCGGACATATCGACGTAACGGTGCTGGGCGCATTGCAGGTCGACCAGGAGGGAAACCTGGCCAATTGGATGATCCCTGGCAAGTTGATACCCGGCATGGGAGGCGCCATGGATCTGGTGACCGGCGCCAAAAAGGTGATCGTCGCCATGGAACATTGCGACAAACAGGGCAATCCCAAGATCCTCAGGAAATGCACGCTACCTCTCACCGCCAAAGGCCGGGTCAGCCTCATCGTCACCGACATGGCCGTGCTGGAAATGACGCCGCAGGGCTTGGTGTTGCAGGAAGTCAGCGAGGGTTACACCGTCCAGGACGTGGTCAAGGCCACCGAGGCCGATTTGATCATCCCGGATCATTTGAAGTAGAATGGATACAGGGCTGGATCAGGGCGACACACTCAAGCTGGGCATCAGTTCCTGCCTGCTGGGCAACAATGTCCGCTACGACGGACAGCATGCCCGCGACAGCTGGCTGGTGGAGACCTTGGGCAAATACGTCACCTACGTTCCAGTCTGCCCGGAAGTGGAATGCGGCCTTCCCATCCCACGGGAAGCGATGCGCCTGGTGGGGGATGTCGACTGGCCCCGCCTGCTCACCACTAAAACGGGTGTGGACCATACCCAGCGGATGCTGGATTTCTGCCATAGGCGGATTCCCGGCTTGGTCTCTGCCGGCTTATGCGGTTTCGTTTTCAAGAGCAAATCGCCTTCCAGCGGGATGGAGCGGGTCAAGGTCTATCCTGAGGGCGGCGGCATGAGCCAGAAAAAAGGGGTGGGCCTCTTCGCCCGGGAATTCATGCGCGCCCTGCCTCTTTTGCCCTGCGAAGAGGAAGGCCGGCTGCACGATCCCGTCCTGCGCGAAAACTTCATCGAACGCATCTTCATCATGCAGCGCTGGCGCCAGCTGCAAAGCAAGCCGTTCAGCGCCAAAACGCTGGTGGAATTCCACACCCGGCACAAACTTTTGCTCATGGCGCACAGCCCCCTGATCTACAGGGAGCTGGGCAAACTGGTGGCAGCGGTCGCCCACTACAAGCCAGAGCAATTCTCAGACCTGTATCTGACGCAACTGATGCGCGCCACGGCTTATCCTGCCACTGCCAGCAAGCACNNNNACTACAAGCCAGAGCAATTCTCAGACCTGTATCTGACGCAACTGATGCGCGCCACGGCTTATCCTGCCACTGCCAGCAAGCACCAGAACGTGCTGCAGCACATCATGGGTTATTTCAAGAAGGAACTGAGCGCTTCCGAAAAAGCGGAACTACTGGATCTTTTCGCTGCCTACAAAGCCCACCAAATCCCGCTGATCGTGCCTGTGACCCTGCTCAACCACTATGTCCGCAAATACGGCCAGCCTTATCTGGCGGAGCAATATTACCTCAATCCCCATCCTCTGGAACTGGCGCTGAGAAACCACGTCTAAGATTCCTGGGCTGGATTTTGCGTCACTATCGGGTCGTAAAGCCCGGTTTATTTTTGGCTTATACCGGACGCATGGCTGTTTTTCACCCGCTCCTTTCCCGCTATCAATACGGGGTTATTGCGCGCTCATTGCGGGCTTCACCCGTATTGACCGCGCAGTGATGCCGCAATGGTAAAGGGAACAAGGGCAGGATGATGATGCATTTGTGCGCGGCATGATTATGCGTATATTGTCTTCATCCAATCACTAGCATTGTCAAGGAGTTCAAGATGAAAAAGAACGTTGGAAAAACCGACCAAATCGTCAGGATCGTGCTTGCAGTGGTGATCTTTGTATTGGGCATCATCTTCAAATCCTGGTGGGGGCTCTTGGGTTTGGTGCCCCTGATAACGGGCTTAGTGCAATATTGCCCCGTGTTTACATTGCTGAAGATCAGCACCCTGAAGAAGAAGTAGCTCAGCAGTATCCACCACAAGCAACAGGATCTCTGCAGCTGCGTCTGGAAAACAGATCGGGCGCGGCAATGAATGGATATGGATACAATCTGGCGTCAATTCCTCCGGACATCATGGCGTCCGGGATCGCCAACAGGATGAATCGAACAGGAAAAGGGAGTGAAAGATGACGAAGAATGTTGGTATCAACGACAAGATTATCCGGGCAATACTGGCAGCGGTTGTCATTGCCTTGGGAATTGTATTTCAGAGTTGGTGGGGTCTGCTAGGTCTCCTGTTCCTGATCTCTATCTTTACCGGCAACTGCCCGCTCTACACAGTGTTTGGGATCAGCACCTGCAAAAAGAAATAAGCTTCGATCGGGATCAGGTCTGGCGTTTGCGGACTTGGGCGGTGGATTCCCTCAGGTATTCCGGTTCCAATTCCGCCAGGCTCTGGAAATCGTAGATCTCCGGCTGGGGAAACATCTCAGCCAGAGTGAAGAGTCCCGCTGCTTGCAAGGGAGTTTCTGGTACTGGTATTACACTGATGTTTCGTTGCTCCAGCAGCGGCCTGACAAGGGAAGCGCAGCTGCCAGTCAAATAGCAATCCTCCAGGCCCCAACCGCACACATCTTCAGGCACGCAAACCTGGGGCGGCCGCAATTCCCGCAGTTGTTCATCGTAAAGCGCGGCGTAGACTTCCTTCATCCTGGCATCCATCACAACCAGGATATTCCGGCCGCAATGATAGCGTTCCAGCGCCGCCAATTGCAGAGTGGAAAAGGTTTGCAGCGGGATCTGCAGCCCGAACGCAATGCCTTTGGCGGTGGCCAGCCCGATGCGCAAGCCCGTGAACGAGCCCGGACCGATGGTCAGCAGCACAGCCTTGAGATCCGAAGGAGAGCGTCCGCATACACGCATGGCCGCATCCACTTGCGGCATCAGGGTTTCGCTGTGGGTGACGCTGATGCTGAAGTACGCGCTGTAAACCACCCTCCCGGAGTCCCACAGCGCGATGGAGCCTGAGTTCTGCGAACTATCCAGGGCGAGTTTCAATTGCCTGTGCTGATCCAGTCGTCGTATAGTTTCTCGAACAAGAGTTTGTGTTTGGCCTCGTCGGCAGCGAGTTTGCGGAACAAGGTGGAGATCTCGCTGTCGGGGAATTTGGCGCTCATTTCGGAGTAGAGTTTGAAGGAATTCTCCTCGCGTTTCATAGCCTTGATCAGGATGTTCTGATAGGTCAGTTCGAGGTTATCCACGTCGGAGCTGAGGTATTCGCTGATCTTGAGGTTTTGGACGGCGGGGATGTCGGCCTCGGAAACGCCCTTGCGGCGAATGCTTTCGATCACCACGATGTGGCCCATTTCCATGGCTTCCAGGTCCTTGAGCATATCCATCTGGGCGGCGAACTTTGATTCCTGCTGCAGATCGTGGTAAAAGCGGACCGCTTCCTGTTCACGGGCGACCGCGAAATCCAGTATCTCATTGAAGTCTTTGCTGGTCATATTGTCCTCTGTTTAGATTCCAGATAAAAGGAAAGCCCGCCGTGTGGCAGGCTTTCCGGATTCAGGCCGGATCAGTCGATCGGCTCGAACATGTCCTTGCCGACACCGCATTCGGGGCACACCCAATCTTCGGGCAGCTGATCGAATGGGACGTCGTCGTTATCGGCGGGATCATAAATCCAACCGCAGGCTATACATTGGTATTTTTGCATGGTATCCTCCTTTAGTAGTTTTCGGTGTGCAATTCAAAATAGGCCTGGGGATGCTGACAGCAGGGGCAGGTTCCCGGGGCTTCCGGCCCTTCGTGGATGTAGCCGCAGTTGATGCATTTCCAGAATACCTTGCCGTCCTTTTTGAACACCTTCAAGTCCTTGATGTTCTCATACAGTTTGCGGTAGCGGATCTCATGTTCCTTTTCCACTTTGGCAACCATGCGCCAGGTAAGGGCGATGTCCTTGTAGCCTTCTTCTTCGGCGATCTCGGCAAACATGGGGTAGAGTTCGGTCCATTCCTCTTTTTCGCCATTGGCAGCGTACTCCAGGTTTTTCAGGGTACTTTCAGGTGACCAGCCCACGGGATAATTGGCCATGATGCTGATCGGCTGACCTTCCAAACCTTGCTTGATAAGGTGCTTCAGGAAGAGTTTGGCATGTTCTTTTTCGTTTTCGGCGGTTTCCGTGAAGATGTTGCAGATCTGCTCAAAGCCTTCTTTCTTTGCGGTTTTGGCGGCATAGAGATAGCGCATGCGGGCTTGGCTCTCGCCGGCAAAGGACTTCATGAGGTTATCGGCAGTGCGTGTTTCTTTGAATGACATGTCTGTTTATTCCTCCAGTAGGTAGTTAGCTTTTCCAGAGGCCGTGCAGGTTGCAGTATTCGCGCACCAGCAGGACCTTGTCTATCTTGACGCGGAAGATCGCTTCCGGAGCGTCGCCGGGCTTCAGTTCGCGGCGCAGGACCTTGTTCTCGGTCAGGACCTCGATCATGGCGATGTAGTGTTTCTCTTCCATGGGATGGGGCACGGAACCGACGCTGACCTTGATCTTGTCGCCCATTTCGGTGATCACGGGAACATGTTTTTCCTTGGCGGCATCCACAGTGTTTCCCTCCAGCAGTTTCATGGGTTCACCGCAGCATACCAGTTCGCCGCCTCCGGCAAACAGGACTTCCACGAGGTTGCCACAGATCGGGCAATGGTATATCTGACGTAGTTCAATCATTGGTCTCTCCTATAATTTGCTAGTAAATCCATAACCACAGAAAGCAGGTTGTTTTGTCAACTGAAATTTCAGCAGGTGGAGGGAAAAACATTTTCCTTGCCAAAAAAGAGCCTTTTCCATTTATGGATAAAAAGGTTTGTTTGGTAGAGGAATGACCGCTTCATGAAACGATTGCTGCCCTTATTGTTCGCCCTGCTTCTGCTGGCCGGATGCGTGGAATACGATGAAGAGCTCTGGCTGAATCCGGATGGTTCCGGCAAGGCCAAGCTGCGCCTGATCCACCGCTCCAATTACGCCAACACCCAGGAGATCATGCGCAAAGCCGAACTTCCGGGCATCCATCTGATCGACTCGCAGGTCGAAAAAGCCGGCCCTTTCGTGGTCTATAGCGTCACCTTCAAATTCGACGACATAAACTCCTTCAACAACGTCAACGACCAAATCTCGGCGGCGGATTTCTGGGGCAGCGTCACCCTGAACAAAACACCCGACGGCAAGATCGTATTCAAACGCCGCATCTCATTGGGCAGCCAGGAAACCGAGGACACCGACGACATCCTGGAAGGCATTTACAATCAGCAGCAAACCGACCATCCGGTATGGACCTACAAACTCCACGTACCTTGGAAGATCATCACCGCCAATACCACAGCTGAGAACATCAACCACAAGGAACGGACGATCCGCTGGGAATATGACACCCTGCAAATGTGGAACAAGTATGAGCAGATGACGGTGGAGATGAAGCAGGGCATCAGTTGGCTGGTTGTGGCGTTAATCGGCGGAGTGGCGGTACTTTTGGCGTTCTTTGTCATGTGGCTGATCCGGATCTCCAAACGGTCCCACCTGAAAGACGCCCTCCAGCATCAGCTGGAACACACCAAACGGCAGGACGCGGACTCAGACAATAAGTCCGATTAACAGCAGCAGCCAGCCCAATCCCCCCATTGCCATTGTGGCATAGTGCCCGAAGGATAACTCCGTGTATCTGCGCCCGAGTTTGGCGTTCGCCTCGTTGATATAGTTCTGCACGGGGATCAGGAACAGGAAATGGCTGGCAAACCAGGTAAAGAACCAGAGGGTGCCGTTGATGCCGAAATTGGGTTTGCAGAGGACAGCGCGGTTGAGTTCCTTATCAAGGGCGATCTTGCTGAATATTCTGAGCAAACGGAAGGGATTGATGCTATCCCGCCAGAAAGACAGGCCGAAACTCTGATCCTTCCTCACCCAGCGCAGGAAATGCCAGTTCTTGTAAAGCCAGTACCATTCAAACAAGCCCAAACTGGCCAGGGAGCAGACGATCAGCCGGCTCAGAGGTATGTGAAAGAAGATAGGCGCGGTCTCGTCCAGCTCGGCAATTTCAGCCAGATCGACGTCGGATGCCGGCAAACGCTGGTCTGACTGGTGCAGGAAGCGCATCAGGTCTGGCAGGCCGGAGATTTTGACCCACTGAGGGGATTTGACGGGCATCACATAGGATTCTGTGGTAAGTTTGTCGTCCAGGATCAACGTCATGATCTCGTCCGAACTCACCGGCCCCAAGGTCCGGCCTTCAAAAGAATAGTAGTATCTGGCCATGCAAAAACCGGGGGGCGGTGAGATCAAACCAACCGCCCCGCCATCAATTCTTAGAGTGTGCTCAGATAGTCCAGCAGATCGACCACGCGGCAGGAATAGCCCCACTCGTTGTCGTACCAGCTGAAGACCTTGGCCATTTTG
>DAHVPC010000061.1 GCA_027318475.1 Candidatus Cloacimonadota bacterium
AGATCAAAACCCGGCAACGGATCCACCCCATCCAATACTTGATGGTGGGCTGCGCCTTGCTGGTGTTTTACCTGCTCCTGCTCTCGATTTCGGAACACCTTGCCTTTGCCTGGGCGTATCTGATCGCGGCGGTGGCGGCGATCCTGCAGATCAGCCTTTTCTGCTTCAGCATCCTCAAATCCCGGAAGTTCGCCGTTCAGGTGGGTATCTTGCTCAGCTTCCTCTACGCCTTCCTCTATGTGCTGCTCCAACTGCAGGACAGCGCGCTGCTGGTAGGCAGCGTCAGCCTGTTCGTGCTGCTCTCCGTGGCAATGTACATCATCAGGAATATCAACTGGTACAACCCAGACTAGCATAACTTTCCTGCGCCTGGGCTGATATCGGGACGGGTAAAACAGGACGCTGGCGCACCGGACAAGCCCCACGCCACACCATCGAGCGCTAAGCAAGTTCAGGCGGTATGCGCCAGTGCCAGATTCCTGATGAGCTTGGCCGCCAGATGGAACGACGTGGAGGGATATGCTATCTGGTTGACCGTGCCGGCGATGTATAGCCCTGTCTCCGGGTTGCAGTAGGCCATGGCGCCGGAAAGCCCGGAATGGCCATACAATTCGGGCAGTTTGGTTATGAGATCGAAGATCCTGGGCAGCTTGAACAGGTGCATTCCGATTCCGGCGCGCAATGGGAAGAAGATCGGATTCCAGACCTTCATCTCCGCCAGGTACTCAGCCGGGAAAAATGCCCCCGCGAAGAAAGCCTCGATGAACTTCAGAATGTCGGCAGTAATGGTCACGATGCCGCCATCGGCGTTGAAAGAGGTCATCGCCTGGAGAAGGTGGAGTTCCCTGTCCTTGTAATACATGTGGTGCGGATTGCTATCTGCCGCATTGAGATACAGATAGGTGCCGGCCATGCCAAGCGGTCCGGTGATCTGGTCCTTGATGCAGGCATCAAAAGCCTTGCCATAGAGTTGCTCGACGATCTTGCCCAGAAGCTGGAAGTTGGTGTCGGAGTAGAGTGCTTTACCCCTTGTGTTGGGCGCAAAGCGGGGCCGTATCCCCTTAGCCAGTTCAATGGCCTGCTCAAAGGTCCAATGCCTGTCCTTTCCCTGGAACAGTTCCTTATCCAGGCTGGCGCCATTTTTGTCCCTGCCCTGGAAATAATCCGGAATGCCGGAGGTGTGGGCCAACAGGTTGCGGATGGTGATTTCCCCGGAATAGTCCCTGCCCTTGTAAACATGCAGTCCGTCCAGGATGGCGGGGCTGAAATACTGCGTCAGCCTATCGTCCAGGCCCAGCTTGTTTTGCTGCCTGAGGCGCATTACGAGCGCAGTAGTGAATAGTTTGGTGGTGCTGGCCGTGAAATAGGGAGTGTCGACTGCCAAGTTGCCGCTGGCGCCGCTCCACTGGAAGTCTTTGTGTTTCAATCGGAAAGTAACCCCATAGACCTTTTTCCCGTCCACTGCCTGATCCAGCGTCCTTTGTAGTTTGTCTGCAATCTCTGTCATTATTGCTCCTTGTTCTCCGCCATGGCCTTCTGCTGCGGGGCAAAACACTGGAATCCATACTCCCGCGGTAAGATCGAATTCTTTGAACTTGTGCTGGAATTGGATCTGCTTCTCAACCCCGCCCAGGCTTCCGCTAACGCTGATCGCTGACATATCGCACCTGAAAGGGATTGAAAACATCGTCTATCCATGAATGATCCTGTCAAGCGGAAAGGGGGTGAAAACAACTCCGTCTCGAGCAAATTCGCAGCCCCGGCCCGCTTCGCTCCCGCCTCTGGCAGTCAATCACTTCTCAATCAAGCGTCAATCAAGTCTCAATAATTGACGCTTGATTGACTAGTGATAGACAAGTGATTGACTGCAACCCCCCAGAGCGAAGCTAGTGCAGCATCCCGACGCGTCATACATAAAACATCCAGGAAACTGGCAAAAACCACAGAAGATTCAGCTAGCCAGGATGGGAATCCTACCCTACGATGTGGAGAATTGCGTTGCAGCATTGTCTCACCCCACCCGAAATCCGCACAAAAAAAAACCGTGGGGAGCGCCGGGCGGCGTCCCCACGGACTCGGAGGGCATTCTATGTAGGGTCTGTAAGGCAGATAATTAAAATACCTGTGTTTTTGTCAAGCTTTTTTTTGCTCTTTTAGCATCCCTGCAGGACGCCCCGCCCCGAAAATCCCTTTCCACAGGCTTTCCGACGTTCCGCGCACTCTCTGCTTGACACAATTCCGCCTCCCTCCTGCTTTGCATCAATAAAGAAATTCCGCTCATTCTGAGGAGAAGATATGATCACCGTCCATATCAACGGTAAACCGGTCCACGTTTCCAAGGACACCAAGGTCCTGCACGCCTGCACCAAAGCCGGTTACAAGGTCCCCCACCTCTGCTATCATGAAGACCTGCCCGCGTTTGGCAACTGCGGGGTCTGCATCGTGGAGATCAACGGCAAACCCCTGCGTTCCTGCACCACGCCCTGCGAAGACGGCATGCAGATCAAGACCACGGGGCGCAAACTGCTCGAACTGCGGCGCGAGGCCTTGGAACTGATCCTTTCCAACCATCCCAACAACTGCCCGGAATGCATCAAGAACGGGCGCTGCGAACTGCAATCCCTGGCGCAGGAACTGGCCATCCGCCACATGCATCTGAACCAGATCCCCCGCCCCTACAAAGGCCGCGACGAATCCTCCCCGTCCGTCACCCTCGATCCTTCCTACTGCGTGCAGTGCGGACGCTGCGTCTATGTGTGCAACGAGATCCAGGACGTCCACGCTTTGGAAAACTCGGAGCGGGGCTTCAACACCTTTGTGGGCCCCACTTTCGAGCGTCCTTTGGAGGACAGCGAATGCGTGAAATGCGGACAGTGCTCGGCGCATTGCCCCGTCGCGGCGATCTATGAAAACGACGATTCGGACGCCCTTTGGGCCGCCCTTGACGATCCGGAGCTGGTGCTGGTGGCGCAGGAAGCGCCGGCAGTGCGTGTGGCATTGGGCGAGGAATTCGGCCTGCGTCCCGGGCACAACGTGGCGGGCAAGATGTACACCGCCTTGCGCGAACTGGGCTTCCAATACGTATTCGACACCAACTTTGGCGCGGACCTCACCATCATGGAAGAGGCCAGCGAGTTCGTCCACATCTTCCAGAACCATCCCGAGGAATTCCCTCTGATCACCACCTGTTGCCCCTCCTGGGTGGATTATCTGGAGAAGTTCCATGCCGACCTGATCCCGCATTTCTCATCCGCCAAATCGCCGCACCAGATGGTGGGCACGATGGTCAAAACCTACTGGGCCAAGAAGATGAACATCGATCCCGCCAAGATCTTCCTCGTCTCCGTGATGCCCTGCACCGCCAAGAAATACGAGATCGAGCGCATGGAAGACATGTACGCTTCCGGCTGCAAGGATGTGGACCTCACCATCACGACGCGTGAACTGGCCCGCATGCTGAAAACCCGCGGCATCGACCTGGCGCATCTGCACGACAGCGCCGCGGACAGCCCCCTCGGCGAATACACCGGCGCCGGCACGATCTTCGGAGCCACCGGAGGCGTTATGGAAGCCGCCTTGCGCACAGCCTACTTTCTGGCCACAGGCAAAGAGCTTCCGAACCCGAACATCGAATTCGTGCGCGGCGGTTTGGGCATTAAACGCGGCAAACTGGAGATCCTGGGCACCGAGGTTCGTATCGGCGTGGCTTCCGGACTCGGCAATGTCAATACTTTGATGGAGGAAATCCGCTCCGCCCAAAAAGCCGGCAAGCAGCCCCCTTACCACTTCGTGGAAGTGATGGCCTGCCGTGGTGGATGTGTGGGTGGAGGCGGACAGCCGTATCCCTCCACGAACCGCAACCGCGTCCAGCGCGCTAAAGGCCTCTACAAAGAGGACGCGGAACTGCAGCACCGGGAATCGCACAACAACCCTTCGATCCAGAAGATCTACAGCGAGTTTCTGGGCCAGCCCAATTCCGAGAAGGCCAGGAAATACCTGCACACCAGCTACATAGCCCGTCCGCTGGTGCTGGGGCAGAAGCGCGCGAACTCCCGCAAAGTCAAGAACCGCTGCGTTAAATAGCCGCACAAGGGATTCAGGACCACCGTGCCCGGCCAGAGCAGCGCTGAATTGCAGCGCCATCCCTACGAGCCCTGGATTCCCGATTCAGCGCGGGCGCTGATCCTGGGCAGCGCTCCGCCTTGGAGGTTCTGCCAGCCGGAGCCCAAACCGCTGCGCCAGTTGGATGTGGATTACTATTACGGCAGCTACGACCGGGGCTGCAACCTCTTTTGGGAAACCATGTTCCGGGTCTTCGACCCTTCACAGGTTGAAAGCCTGGAACGCTTACGCAGGCTGGATTTTCCCCGTGATGCCAGAACCCTTGGGCAGCGGGCTTTCCTGCAGGAATGGTTAGCCCATAGGCAACTGGGGATCGCCGATATCCTGCTCCGCTTCGAACGCCGCGGACAAAGCGCTTCCGATGGCAAACTCACCGCTCGCGAATTCACCGGCCTGGACGGCATCCTGGACGAGCATCCCTCTCTGGAAGCGATCTATTGCACCAGCCGCGGCGTTTTCCATTGGCTGCGCCAGTATTTGGCTGCGTTCCAGCCCTCAGACGCCCCATCCGATCTGCAAAGTTTTGCCTGGCCGAAACCTGGCTCTGCGGGTCCATCCGCGCGAACGCTCTCAATCTGCGTGCTGCCCTCTCCGTCACCGATCGGCAGGGTCAGGTTTCCCAGCCATCAGGACTTCGTGGATCATCTGGTCCGAACCTACCGGGAGCAGTTTTCCGCCCTGTTCAGACAGTTACAGGCTTAGCCTGGCAGGCGTTCTCCTATTTCAGCAGCATCGCCTTGCGGGTGTATTGCGCGCCGCCCACTCTCAAACGGATGATGTAGATCCCTGAACTGGCGTAGCTTCCGAGGCTGTCCCTGCCGTCCCAATTGACGGTGTAATGGCCTGCTTCGCGGTAGCCTGCGTAGAGCCCGGCGACCCTTTGCCCGCGCAGGTTAATGACGTCCAGGGCGGCGTTGCCTGCCTCTTCCAGATAATATTGGATGTTGGCGTCTGCATTGAAGGGGTTGGGAAAGACGCTGCTGATTCCGGGGACGGGAATCACGGGCGGCGGCTCTTCGCCATCCAGGTCGATGAGGATGGAAACGGGGCCGAAGATGTCGTTAAAGTCCCTGTAGTCCCTGCTTTCCACCCA
Organism: Candidatus Cloacimonadota bacterium; assembly: GCA_027318475.1. Lineage (GTDB taxonomy): Bacteria > Cloacimonadota > Cloacimonadia > Cloacimonadales > Cloacimonadaceae > Syntrophosphaera. The sequence goes on from DAHVPC010000061.1 coordinate 5,216, forward strand.
ATAGTAATAGGTCCCGCTTTCCCACATGGAGTTGTCGTTGTAGGAATAGGTCTGCTGCTGCGGAGTATTGGTGGCGGGAATGAAAGCCTCGAGCAGCCTCGCTTTGGCCAGATCGCTGGTGATTCCGCGCCAGATGTTGAATCCCGCCATGCTGTTCTCGTTCTGGGTCACCCACACCAGCAGCGCTTTTTTGTTGGCGTTTTCTGACACAGTATAGGAAAGCAACTCACAAGGATAAGGCGGTTGAGGCGTGTAAGCGATGTGGTCGAAGTAGAAAGCGAAGTTTCTGTTGGCTGAGATGAGTTTTAGGCGGACCGGATAGAAACCCGCCACTGGAGCCGCTGGCACGGCGTATTTTCCCCACAGGCCGTAGGCTTGGTCGATTGAGGGCTGCCACAGGTCCAGCCAGGCGTCCCCCACTTGATACTGCACGGAAATCCTGCCTTCGGCTTGATGTGGCCGGAACAGCCAGAACACCAGCGTGGTGCCGCCTGGCGACAACAGAATGGGCTGCGCGGAAACCAGCGCGGAACTGGTGGTGTCGCCCATATAGACCGAATACGGGCCAATGAAGAAGTTCAGGGTGCTCACAGTCGCTCCGCCCTGCGGAATCCAACCATAAGGCGGCGTATCGAAACTCTCGACAACCTGGGTCTGCGCGCTTAAAAGCACTGCGAGGCAAAGGCTGAGGGCCATAAGCGCGGCTCGTTTAAGCAAGGTCAGATGTCCGCTCGTTCCGGCTCATTTCATCAGGACCAGCCTGATATTGCGGCTGTAAGCGCCGGCTTGCATGCGGCACAGATAGATGCCGCTGGAAGCGGGCCTGCCCTCATCATCGCGCCCATCCCAAACCGCCGCGTGGTAGCCAGTTTCAGTGACCTCTTCCACCAGTACACGCACCAGCTGGCCCTTGAGGTTGTAGACTTCCAGGCTGACCGGCACGGATTCCCGGATGCTGTAGCGGATGGAGGTCCGGGGATGGAAGGGGTTGGGGAAAGCGCCCAGCAACGCGGTGTTGGACGGCGGCGCTGAAGGATCGTCGCTGCTTACGCCGTAGAGCATGAAATTGGCCGTCGTGGTCTGGCCGGTGATCACGATCACATCGTACAAAGTAGAATTGGCATAGCCGGGACAGCTGGCCGTCACATCCCAGGTTCCGGCATTCACCAGCAAACTGTAGGCTCCGCCAGAGTTGGTGGTGGCGGTAACGGTGCCGCAGGTGACGGTCGCGCCTTGCAAGGGAGCGTTTTGCTGGTTGCGGACGGTCCCGGCGATTGTTCCGACCTGGGTGACCTTCTCCAGGGCATTGGAGAAAGCGGGTTCCGATTGGTAGCCGTTGATATAGATGGCTTTCACCGCCCAATAATAGGTTCCGTCGGGCAAGGCGTACCAGCTCGTGTCCTGAAATGTAGTCTCGGTGATGGGATTGGGGGTCAGCGAGGTCCAGGCGGCTTCGTTGTTGGCCTGGCCTTGCAGGAAGCGCCAGACCTTGTAAGCGGTTATGCGGTAATCATCCCTGCCTGCAGAGATTGTCGGCGCGGATGTTTTTCCCTTAATTTCCAGCACTGTTGGATGGGATTCCAGGTCCGATATGGCGGGAGGCGGGATCAAGCCCACGTAGCCCTGGATGTTCCAGTTGAAGTCGCAGTAGGCATTCACCGCCAGCAAAGTGGTCCAGTTTCCCTGCCAATGGATCATGTTGCCAAAGCCGTTTACAGCCGGGCCCGCATCCACTCCGGCATATGCAGGATTGACGCCCGTGACGTCGCACAAAAAGCCGAACCACAGTTCCTCCGTGGCGGAGACCCACACCGGGAAGTCCAGCTGGATAGTGTTCCACGCGTTCAAAACCGGGATGATCGGCTGGTCCACGACCATGGTGCCCGGCTCCGTGCTGCTGCCGCCTGTCCAGACGCGCACCTTGAAATTTCCACCCATGGCAGGCCAGATCTTCACCGCCTGCAGGAAGGTGCCGGCATACGCGGCCAGCGAATCCGGCGGAAAGCGGATGGCGACGTCGAAACTGAGCGAGCCGGCGGTTCCGAAGGCGTTGAAATTCTCCCCGTTGTCGTAATGGATCCAGCCCTCCTGCGCGACGTTGGGCGCGTGCCAGGACAGGTCCACCATGTTTCCGCCCGGAGTTTCCACAGCCAGGACATTGGAAGGCGGATAGGCGATCTCGGTCAAGAACACAGTCCCCATATCTTGATTGGCGGCGCCAACTATGATCGTTCCCTCCTGAGGCTGGTAACCCGGGGCCGAAATGTTATAGGTGTAGGTCTGTCCGGAATAGACGCCCGGGATGCTGAAATAGCCGTTGGCATCGGTGCCGGCGGTGTAGTTGGCATAGCCCGCCAAAACCACTGTCGCATTGGCTAAACCGTTGGGCGCGTTGCTGCCCAGCACCCGGCCCGAAACGGTCACCTGGGTTATCGGACTGAGGGTAAAATCCTGCAGGGTCAGCATATGCTCGGTCACAATAACCGTTTGCGTCACAGTCGTATAGCCCGTCTTGGCAGCGCTCACCTGGTAAGTGCCTTGGGGCAGGAAGGAAAACCTGTAGCCGCCTCCGTCAAAGGTCACGCTCTGCAATTGCGTGCCGGAAATGGAAACCGTCGCTCCGTTCAGCGGACTGGCTCCTGAAAAAACCGTGCCTTTCAGACCGCCCAATCCGTTGTTGTTGAAGATGAAGACCGTGTGCGGAAACTGACCCGAAACTCCTGTGGTGGGCGGATTGTCCGGATTGATCGTGGTGTTGTCGTTATAGACAGCCAGGGAGCGGTTGTTGCCCACCGTCTGGCAGTAAAAGCGGTCCATGGAGCTGTAATAATCGTTGTCCCAGGGACGGTAAGCCAGCATCACCAGATTGCCGCCGTTGTATTGATAGGGAGTGCTGAGCGTGATCACGATCTCGTTTTCCCCGTAGGGATAATCCACGTCGCCGCTGAAGACCTGGGTAAGCTGCGAAGAGGGGATCCAGCCTCCGGTCAGATCGTTCAAAGTGGTCTCTCCCAACCAGATTTGGGTAGGAATATCGAGCAGCGGAGTGGAAAAGTTGTTATGGAAGCAGATGGCGGTGATCTGGCCGGCGCAGTTCATTTCGTGGCCATAATAGATGGTCTCGAACAAACTGGTGCGGTAATACATGTTCAGCGGCACGTTGGCCAGTTGGTCGCCGGGTCCGATGCCATGCACAGCCTGGACCACCACCTCCAGGTTGGGAGTCTGGTCGTTGGCGGGATTTTGGTCGCCGGCGAGGGCTACGCGGGCGTAAAGCGTTTCCGGGCCTACGGTTTCGGGTATCCAGGGCAGATTGAAGGGAAGGGTCTGTCCCGGCTGGATGTCGGGTCCCGGCCAATTGAAAACCTGGATTCCCGCCCCTGTGAACAACTGGACCTGATAGTTACTCTGCAGGTTGGTTCCCGGATTGGCTATCGTAAGCGTGTAGAGGGTTTGCGCTCCTATCCTGGGCGTGGTGCTGCCGGTGAGGGAAACCGCCGCGAGGTCGTTGGGTTCGCGGGTTGGATCTGAGTCAGCGGCTTGGGGCGAAATCACCGCCTGGGCAAGGCATATCGCGCCAGTGATGATTATCAGAAATAGCCATCGTTGCATGGTTGTCACCTTTCTCCCTTGTCAATGTTTGTAGCAGGGCCGGGATACCCATGAAGTCCGCCATCATGCGGTGCAAGCAGTATCGAGCGGCGCCAGGATGCTGTCAACTTACTCTCGGCAGCTTGATGGAGGTGTGTTTTTTGTCCAGTCTTTTTTGGAGTTGGGCAGGGAAGAACACAAAAGCAGGGACCGGCGGCCTTTAAAGCGCGTGGAACCTCAGCCAGGAAGTGCTCGACAGCCTGGTTTTCCTGGTTGGAGCCGAGTTTCCGGGCAGCAGTTCCAGTCCAAATCCATTAGGCTCTCTATCAAATCGAGTGGGTAAGCCCCGGAGGGCGCGTCAGATCATAGCGGTGGGTGCGAAGCGACGCAGGAGCGAAGCCCCTCGGAATATAGTACCAACAACACATTTGAGCCCCGGAGGGTGCGACACACATTTGGCGGTCCTTGTCTATGGCAGGATATGGCAGATATCGATAGAAATATCTCAGATAGTAATGATCATCATTGTAATGTTTGCCTGATACCAAGAGTGTCGCACCCTCCGGGGCTATATCTATTTTCGTGTTACCGGTTCGGGGGGCATCGCCTACCACCCCACAAACTCGCTGCGCTCCTTTGCGGGGACCCCGGTTCGCTCGCACCCACCGCTATGATCTGACGCGCCCTCCGGGGCTTAAATGTACAAAAGGAACATGAGCCAAATAGTTTGCCTTACCCTCTCGAACTAAAAGAGTGCCAAATCTATTACCTTGAATATCAGACACTTATCGATCCGCTCCCGGGGCTTGCAGTCAATCACTTGTCAATCAAGCCTCAATCAAGCGTCAATTATTGACGCTTGATTGACTAGTGATAGACAAGTGATTGAGGCTAACCCGCGAGGAATAGGAGCAGGCAGCCTGGCATTCCAATGCTGATTAGGAAATGGCAGGATCGGAATCCTACCCTACATAAAAAACCCCGGAACGGCGGACCGTCCCGGGGTTTATCTAGAGTTTTATGACTCTGATGAATTACTTCATCATGATCATCTTTTTGGTGCTGCTGTACTTGCCGGCGTTCATCTTGAAGAAGTACACGCCGCTGGAGACAGCATTGCCATTGTTGTCGCGGCCATTCCAGACCACGGAGTGGTTGCCCGCTTCCTTCGCCTCGTTCACGAGGGTGCGCACCAACTGGCCTTTGACGTTGTAGATCCCGATGCTCACGGCTTCGGGGGTCTTCACGCTATAGCGGATGGTGGTCTCGGGATTGAAGGGGTTCGGGTAGTTGCCATGCAGTTCCGTGGCGGCCACAGGGGCGTTGGGATCGTCGTTGGCAACGCCGGCGACAGTGATGTCGTCGATGAACCAGACGTACCACAGTCCGTCCATGGTGGGGCCGTCAATGGCGTGCCAGGCGAGTTTGATCTGCTGTCCGGCATAGGCCGCGAGCGAAATCACGATCTCGTTGGCGTAGTAGTTCCAGCCTCCGGTCTGCGTGCTGGCATCCCACAGGGTGGTCCAGGTGCTGCCGTTGTTGGTGGAGACTTTCACGTAGTAGTGATCGGCGTTGGTGCTGCCGTAGAAGACGTAGCTCCAGAAATTGAGCTCGGCTCCGGTCGGGCACAGGAATTGCGGCGAGATGAGCCATTCATCCTGATGGTTGTAACTCCACCAGAGGCCGGCCTGCCAGGAACCGCCATGGGGCGGAACTGGAGGCGTGAGGGCGACTGTGCCGATACGGCACCAGGTGGGATACACGCCGGTGGTTCCGGGAGCGCTGGTGTCCGTGATGACCTGGGTCCAGCCAGTGGGCGGGAACGCGGTTCCCTCGAAATCCTGCGCCAGAGCGTTTGTACTTGGCGGCAGCTGGAAGTTCGCTGTGGTGGTCTGGCCGGTCACCACGACCACACCTGTCTGCGTTACGGACTGGTAGCTCGGATGGCTGGCGGTCACGCTCCAGGTGCCGGCTACCACTTGCATGCTGTAGGCGCCGCTGGCGTTGGTGGTGGCGGTAACGGTGCCGCAGGTGATCGTCGCTCCGCTGATGGGAGCGTTCTGCAGGGTGCGGACGATGCCGGCGATGGTGCCGATCTGGGTTATCTTCGGGATCGGATTGGAGAAGGCGCTTATGGAAAGGGCACCGCCGGTGTAGATCGCTTTCACTGCCCACTTGTAGGTGCCGTCGGGCACGGAGCCCCATCCGGTATCCTGCCAGGCTGTGGCTGTGACGGGGTTGGCGGTCAGTAACACCCAGGCGGTTTCGTTGCTTTCCTGCCCTTCCAGCAAACGCCAGACACGGTAACCGGTCAGCACCCGGTTTGCACTGCCCTGCCATTCAGAGACTGGGGGATCGGGCTGTTTGGCAGAGCCGGGTTGGTATCCTGAACGGGCGATGGCGCTGCTGGAACGGGTTCTCAAGAATCCATCGGAAGCGCGTTCCCCTTCTACGAAATCGCTGAGAGATGGAATGACGGGAGTAAACAGCGGAGCCGCGGTCGGAGCGGAATAGCCCACGTAGCCCTGGATATTCCAGTTGTAGTTCAGGGTGGGTGCGAGCACCAGCAAGGTGGACCAGGCGCCCTGATAATACATCATATTGCCGAAGCCATCAATGGCAGGGCCGGCGTCGCAACCTGCAGGATAGCCGCCGGTAACGTTGCAGCGATAGCCAAACCAGAGTTCTTCGGTTCCGGTGACGGTAACGGGATTATTTAGCAGCACGGTGTTGTAAGTATCCAGAACCGGCGTGAAGGCCTGGTCGACGACCTGGGTGGCAGGAGCAGTAGGCGTGCCGCCTGTCCAGACTCGGACGGAGAAAGTTCCTGCCTGAGCCGGCCACACTTTCACGGCATAGAGGCTCATGCCGGCGTAATCGGTAAGAGCGGACGCAGGGAAGCGGATGGCGACGTCGAAATCGGCGGCGGCTCCAGTTCCGATGCTATCGTTGTTCTGGCCGCTGTCGTAGTGGATCCATTCGCCGCCTGCAGTTCCGGGCTCCATCCAGGTGATGTTGACGTTCCCGCCTGCTTCTGCAGCCTGCACTCCGCTGGGAGGAAGCGTCATTTCGGTCAGCACGAAGTTCAGGGTCGTAGTTTGCGTTCCCACCAGGACAACGCCAGTTTGGCTGGATGTCTGGTAGCCGTTCTTGGCGCAAGTGACCTCGTAGGTGCCCTGATAGACCAGGAAGGAATAGACGCCCTGGGCATTCGACGTCCCGTTGTAATCTCCGGCGGTGATGGTGGCGCCTGCGATCGGGATATTGGTGCCGAATTCGGTCACTGTGCCGGTCAGCACGCCCATCATGCCTTTGTGGATCTCGTTGGAGAAGGAGGGGGCCGAGAGCACGTCGTTCGTGTATACGGCCTTCACGGCGAACTCGTAAACACCGGAAGGAAGTGGCGCCCAAACGCTGTCCGTAAAGAAGGTGTCGGCGATGGCCGTCGGCGTCAGCAGGGTCCAGAGGCTTTCGTTATCCTCATTGGCAGCCAGCAGGCGCCAGACCTTGTAGCCGTTCAGAACACGGTCCCGCGTGGTTTGCTGGATTCGAGAGGCCGCCGGGTATCTGGCCTGGCGTTCGGACCGCGCCAGAGTCGCATCCTGCTCGGAAAGGCCTTGCGGGTTGGAAGGCAGCACTGTGACCGCGGGAGCGCTGCCACGGTTCAAAGCCGGACCCACGTACACGTCGTCGATGTACCAACCGGCGTAGGAAACCACGGAGGTGGCGTACCACTCGAAACTGATCTCCACTGTGGCATTGTTGCCAAAGGCGGAAAGATCCACGCTCAACTCCTGCCAGGGCATGAATTCAGCCAGAGCGGACGCTCCCCAGAGTGTTGTGCCGTTCACCTTGATCAGGCCGTAATCCCAAGTGTTGTAGCCATCCATATAGTGCCAGATGTTCAGTTCAGGATCGGTGATGCCGCTGAAATCGAAGGTCTTCCTCAGATAGGACCAGCCGGCGCAATTGCTGTAGCCGCCATTGAGCACTGTGCCCCACATCCCGGTTCCGCTATGGGCTGTGGCTGGCGGAGCGTCCACGTAGGTATCAATATCCACGTAGTTGGCTACGTCGTAGTTGTTGCCCCATTGCCAGTCTCCGAGCGGATTGCTCCAGTTCGAAGAGGGGATCCAACCGCCGTCGTCATTCTCAAAATCCATCAAAGGCGGTTCGGCTACCGGGGTGTTCCAAATGAGGGAAACTGCGGTCTGCGCGATGTTTTCCGTAGCCACCACATGAGAAGGCGGAAGCGCGATCTCGGGCAGGATCAGGGTTCCCATGTCATAGTTGGCGGCGCCCACAGTGATTGTACCCGTGAGGTTCTGATATCCGTCTTTAGTGATGTGGTAGTTGTAGGTGTTGCCCGAAAGGACTCCGGGAATAGTGAACTGGCCCAAGGCGTTCGTCGTGGCGGAATAATCCAGGATTCCCGTGAGGTCGACCTCGGCGTCCGCCAAGCCAACCGTAGGCTGGTCGCTGCCTGTCACGGTTCCGCTCACCGTCACGCTGGTTGAGGCCACTAGCACGAAGTTCAGGGTCGTAGTCTGATCCGCCACCAAAACCACGGGCAGGGTCTGGGTTTCGAAGCCGATCTTGCTGGCGGTGACGGTGTAGTTGCCGGGCAACACGAAGGGGAAGTTGTAGGTACCATCGCCCGCGGTAACCGTGGCATAAGTGGTTCCGTCGATCACGATGCTCACATCGCCAACGGGATTACCGCCTGAGGTCACGGTGCCGTTCAGGGTGGAAAAGCCTGCGGTGACAAAGGCGAACGAGGCCCTGGGGAACGTTCCTGAAAGCGTTCCGGCCGCTGAAGGAGCCGCGGGATCGTAAGTCACCGAATCGGAATAGAGTTTGCGGGCGCGGTTGGTGCCAACGGTCTGGGCGCGGAAGTTGTCATTCGTGTTGTAATACTGCGTGTCCATGGGCCGGTTGGCATAGAGCACCAGATTGCCTGAAGTATAGGTGAAAGGCG
>DAHVPC010000062.1 GCA_027318475.1 Candidatus Cloacimonadota bacterium
AGTCCTTTCTGGGCAATCCGGTATCCTGACAAGCGGGCCTGATGAAAACCAGTTTCGCTCCCGCTGTCAATACGCCGTCACTGCGCGGTCATTGCGGGCTTTACCCGTAATGAGCGCGCAATGACGGCGTAATGGTAACCGGAGAAAGCCCAGCCTGCGTTTGAGACGAAAGGCTCACTTCCGGGGCTTCAATTGTCAGAACTGCGTGGGCTCCTGGCGTTGTTCGTAGAGAGCGATGATCCTTTTCTGCAAGAGGGAATCGACCGGCAGGACATTGCTGCGCAAGCTGCCAATATCAACCAGATCTGGCTGGAAGGACTGCTCCTGAGCAGAAAATCCTGTTTTGATGAGGTCTTCCGCCGCGGCGTTCCAATGCGTGATATCCGCCGTTGCCGGTGAGATCCAGCCCAGTTCATAGAACAGGCGCAGCAGTTCGCTTATGAGGGCGGATTTCGCGGGATTGCGGAACCGCGTGATGGCGCAATTTGTAGCCAGGGCCGTGCCCTCGATTTCCAGATAGGAGGGGGCGGGCAAAAGCAGGTCGGCTGTGGAATCAGGATCCGCGAACTGCTGAACCTCCACGCTGAATCCGGTGTTTTTGCCGCGGCGCGCTTTGCAGCCCCAGGCCAGGATAAGACCGGCTTCGCTGGTCGGCGAATGTGGGTTGGAGCAGCTGTAAACCGTAGTAATTGGGATAATCCGTGCTTTCCAGGATATTGCCCAGAAGTGGGTCTCTGACCGAAGCGGCAGTCATGATCCGGCCTATGCTTAGCTCGCTGACTTTGTTGATATTGTAGATGTAGAGCTGGCGTTGGGAGGCGTCCATGGCGTCCAGGGAAGAAATGACCGAATCGGCGAAACGCAGAGGCTTGCTCCCATCGCAGAGCACGGAAATGAGCCGCTTGCCCTGCCGTTGTTTCAGGCGCAGCATGGTACGCAGGGTGTGGCTGATCTCGCCGATGACCACATAAGAGGTGAATTTATCCAGGATCTCGTAGGGCTCAGTGCTAGGCTGCAAGGGCAGAAATCCGCTGCTGACCAGCTGGTAGCGGGCATCGGCGCAATACTGCGCCTGCGTACTTTGCGCGGCCTTCCGCAGGATGAGCAGCTCCTCCAAAGTAAGGTAGGGAGAAGCTTCGAAGCGCAGGAGTGAGGTTTTGCCGGCTTGCGCTTTCAGCAGTTCCAAAGCATCGTTCCAGGATACTTCGCGCCAAGTTCCCTTATCTTTGTAATGGGGCGCGCGCAGCCTGTCTGCGGCATAGAGTGCCTGCCAGCCGAAGCGGCCTTTGAAGCAGAGGTTGCGGCCGTTGAATCCGGGGTGTTTCTCGTTGGTGGTGACTCGTACCGGAACGCCGGACTGGGTCTCGCAGAGGATTTCGCAGCCGGTGCCGCAGATTCCGCAGTTTTGTGAAGTCCCGGTTTTAACCAGAGGATTGAGTTTGTAGTTCAGATTCCTCTCTGTGAGGGCGCCCACAGGACACACCGCGATGCATTTGCCGCAACTTTCGCAGGTGGTTTGCGTGAGCGATTCGCCGAATTCCGGGGCCACGACGGCCGAAAATCCGCGGTAGATATAGCCCAAAACAGCCGCGCCCTGGATCTCGGAACAGGTGCGCACGCAGCGGGCGCAGTTGATGCACTTGTTGGTGTCGCGCGCGATGTAGGGATGGCTGTAGTCGATGGGATGCTTGTTTATGCTGCCGGGAAAGCGCAGCGCGTCCACGTGGTAATCGGAACAATATTCTCTTAGTTTGCAGGTTTCGTTCACCTGGCAGCCGCATTCCAGGCAGCGGTCGGCTTCGGCTTGGGCTTCTGTTTCTGCAAATCCGGTTTCCACTTCGTTGAACGTGGCCCTCGCCTCGGGCAAGGGAATCTCGGGCATCTGTTTCCGGGCTTCCTGAGTAAAGATGGAGTATTCCTGCGTGGAAATATCCTGCACTTTGTAGCCCTTTTTCGCGTCGAAGCGGAAACTCCCGTCAGCCAGTTCCGCGCCGTTCAGATACCGGTGTATGGACTGTGCGGCAAGGCGTCCGTCGGCGATCGCTTCGATCGCTGTGGCGGCTCCGCGCTGAAAATCTCCGCCGGCAAAGACGTTGCCCAGGCCGGTGAACATAGTGGATTCGTTTACGACCGCGGTCTGCCAACGGCTCAGAGGCAGGACCATGCCCTCGATGAGATTTTCTTTCGCCGCGAAGATCTCCACCTCGGGAACCTGCGAAATGGCGGCGATGATGGAATCGTAACTCTCGGTGACGTATTCGCCTGTGGGCTCGGGACGCCTTCTGCCACTGGCATCGGGTTCTCCGAGCTTCATCTTCTCGATCTTGACTTCTTTCAGCATGCCATTCTCGCCGAAGTACTCCACGGGATTGCTGAGATAATGGAAAACAACACCTTCGTGCCCCGCGGCCTCGATTTCAAAGGGTTCGGCTGGCATTTCGTCCTTGGTGCGGCGATAGATGACGCTGACCTCGCAACCCAGGCGGATCGCGGTGCGGGCGCAGTCGATGGCGGTATTGCCACCTCCGACGATGGCTACTTTCTTACCCAGTTTAGGGGTGTGCCCCATACTGTGCGCCTTGAGGAAATCGACGCCGAGATAGCAGCCGGCGAGGTCGGAACCCTTGACTGGCATGGGCACCGCTTTCTGGGCTCCGAGCGCCAGATAGACCGCGTCGTATTGCGCGCAGAGGTCCTTGAGCAGGATGTCCCTGCCCAGTTGGACGTTGTATTCGACTCGCATGCCATTGGCGCAGAGCAGGTCTATTTCACGGTCTAATATCGCCTTGGGCAGGCGGTATTCCGGAATGCCATAGCGCAGCCAGCCTCCTGCTGCAGGAGCAGCTTCAAAAACCGTTACTTCGTGGCCCTGGTTGGAAAGGTAGAAGCCGCAGGTCAATCCTGAGGGCCCAGCTCCCACGATGGCGACCTTTTTTCCCGTGGGGGCTTCCTTTTCCGGGATGTAGTTCCAGGCGTCGTTTAGGTCCTCATCGGCCGCGAAACGTTTCAGTTGGCGAATAGCGACGGGGTCTTCCACGATCTGGCGCCGGCATTCCTTTTCGCAGAAAGCCGGGCAGACCCGTCCGATGGACAGTGGCAATGGCAGGGTGTCCTTGATCACCTTCACAGCGTCGTGATACTGGCCATTGGCGATCAGGGACACGTAGCTCTGGATGTCCACATGGTCGGGGCAGGCGATCTTGCAAGGAGCTTCGCAATCGGCGTAATGGTTGGAAATCAGCAGTTCCAGCGCCATTTTTCGGGCTGTGCGGATGTCTTCGCTATCGGTGTTGATCTCCATACCCGGAGCAACGGTTGTGCCGCAGGAAGTCACAAAACCGCGCCGGCCCTTCACTTCGACCGCGCAGACCCAACAGGATCCGAAGGGTTTCAGTTCTTCGTCATGGCAGAGGGTGGGGATATCGATGCCGTTGCGCCTGGCCAGTTCGAGGATGGTGATGCCAGGCTCGGCCTGTACTTTGGTTCCGTTTAAAGTCAGTTCTATCATCGGTGCCTCCTATGCCTTGGTGATCGCGTCGAATTTGCAAGTTTTGAAGCAGGCGCCGCATTTGATGCATTTGCTTTGATCGATGACGTGGGGCTGCTTGACGGTGCCGGAGATGCAATTGACGGGGCATTTGCGGGCACAGGCGGTGCAACCGATGCATTTGTCCGGTTTGATCTCGAACTTCAGGAGGGCGGAGCAAACGCCGGCTGGACAGCGCTTTTCCTCGATGTGGGCAAGGTATTCGTGCTTGAAATAGCGCAGAGTGGTCAGCACAGGGTTGGGAGCCGTCTGTCCCAGTCCGCACAGGGAGCCCTTGATGATGTTGGTGGCCAGGGCTTCCAGTTTTCCGATGTCGTCCAGTTCGCCCTTGCCTTCGGTGATGCGGGTCAGTATTTCCAGCATGCGCCTGGTTCCGACTCGGCAGAAAGTGCACTTGCCGCAGGATTCGTTCTGGGTGAAGTTCAGGAAGTAGCGCGCCACATCGACCATGCAGGTGCCGGAATCCATCACCACCATGCCGCCTGAACCCATGATGGCGCCGGTTGCCGTGATGCTGTCGTAATCCACGATGGTATCCAGAAGTTCCGCCGGAATGCAGCCGCCGGAAGGACCGCCCATTTGGACTGCCTTGAAGGGCTTTTCGGTCTTCATTCCGCCGCCGACCTTGTAAATGATGTCGCGGATCGGGATGCCCATCGGCACTTCAATCAGGCCGCTGCCGGCTATCTTGCCAGCCAGGGCAAAGACCTTCGTGCCCGGGGATTTCTCCGTTCCCATGGCACGGAAGGCAGCCGCGCCGTTGAGCAGGATCCAGGCGATGTTGGCCCAAGTCTCCACGTTGTTGATGTTGGTGGGTTTGCCCCACAAGCCTGATTCTGCGGGAAAAGGAGGCCGGATGATCGGCATTCCGCGCTTGCCTTCGATGGACTGCATCAAGGCGGTTTCCTCGCCGCAAACGAAGGCTCCCGCGCCTTCCTTGATGTGCAGTTCAAAACTGAAATCCGATCCCAGGATGTTCTGGCCCAGATAACGCTTTTCTTCGGCAGCGGCGATGGCGACCTTCAGATGCGCGATGGCCAGGGGATATTCAGCCCGGCAATAGATGTAGCCTTCATCTGCGCCCATGGCATAGGCGCCGATGATCATTCCTTCCAAAACTTTGTGTGGGTCGCCTTCCAGCACGCTGCGGTCCATGAACGCGCCGGGATCACCTTCGTCGGCATTGCAGATGATGTATTTTTTCTCGCTTTTGGCTGCCGCCGCGAAGGTCCATTTGAGCCCGGTGGAAAAGCCCGCCCCGCCTCTTCCACGCAATCCGGAATCCTTGATCTCGGCGATGATCTCTTCCCGGGAAAGAGCCAAAGCTTTGCGCAGCGCTTTGTACCCGCCGCGGGCTTCGTAGTCTGCCAGGGAAAGCGGATCGATCACGCCGCAGTTCTGGAGCACGATGCGCTTCTGGTTGGCGAGCAGGTCGTTGCGCGGCGCGCTGTGTTGTTCCGCCAGGATGACGTTTGTGGAAGGCAGTTTGCCGGCTTTGTATTCATCCAGCAGGGGGCCGATCAATTCAGGAGTGACGCGGCCCAGGGTCACCACGCCGAGATTTGAGCCGTGCAATTCCACGATGGGCTCTTCAAAGCACATTCCAATGCAGGCGGTTCTTTGCAGATTGAAGGCTCCGGCGTTTTGCGCCAGATCTTCCTCGAGTTTGTGATAGACGTCTTCAGCGCCCGCAGCGATGCCGCAACTGGCGAGTCCCACTTTCACGGTTATTTGTTCCATTTGCCCTCCCTAAAAACTGAACTTTTCCAGGATGCCAGGTATAGCCTGGGGAGTTAGTTTGCCGAATGTCTGGTCGTCGACCATGATCACCGGAGCCAGCGAGCAGCAACCCAGGCAAGCCACTTCCATCAATGTGAACTGCATGTCCTGGGTGGTAACCTGGCCGCCTTCCAGTTTCAGATTTTCGATCAGGGCTTCCTTGATCCCGTCGGCGTCGGAAACGTGGCAGGCCGTGCCTTTGCAGACCCGGATGATGTGCTTGCCCTGCGGCACCAAACGAAACATGGAATAGAAGGTCACCACGCCATAAATCTCGGCGGCAGGGACATTCATTTTCTCTGAGATATACTTCAAAACGGGACGGGAGAGATAACCCTCCAGATTCTGTGCTTCCTGCAACAGCGGGATCAACACACCCTTTTTACCTCTATACGCTGAAATGATGGCATCCAGCTTGCCAAAGTCCTGCTCCATGGCGATTCCTCTTTTCTGCAGTTCTGTTTCCGTTCCCTCTGTGACTGGGAAATTAACGGACACCTGTATCGCAAACTTATGGAGACGGACTCCTTGTCAAATAAAAAAATGCCCGGCCCCTGACGCCTACTTTAGCAACATGACTTTGCGCACCAATGAGCGCCCGCCACCTCCCACCTTCAGCAAATACACTCCAGAGGCCAGGTCTGCGCCGGAGTCGTCAAGGCCGTCCCAAACCAGTTCGTGAACTCCGGATTGAAGCGTTCCCACGGAAATGGAGCGGACTCTTTGTCCGCGAAGGTTGAAAACTTCCACCCCGACATCCGCTCTGGCGGACAGGTTCAGGCTGAGTCTGACGCTCCCGGAGAACGGATTGGGAGCCGGCGCGGAAAGTCTGGTCAATGCATCCGGGGCCTGCGGGTCGTCGGAAGCCGAGACCCAGGTTAAAAACATCAATAGTCCCGAGACCAGGGCCGCGTTGCCATGCCGGTGCGAGTTGTCCGCGAAACTATACCAATCCTGGCCCGCGGGGATGTTGAACTCGTGGTATCCACCCGCAGCTGGACCGACAAGATCATAAGCGCTGCAGAAGTTTTCCAGCTGCAGAAAGAGCAGATTATCCGAGTCCGTCGCCATCCAGGCCACGTTTGCCGGTGTGTCCACTTTGCTGTAATGGCGGGGCTGCGAGCCCAGGCCGTCGATGTCGTCCCACAAAGCGCGGCCGGTGATGTAGTAGCCGGGGCTTTGGAACACAGCGCTCACTTGGTAATCCAGCACAGGATCCGCAGGCGGCGCGAGGGCTTCGATCGCGGGCACAGGCAGCGCTGCGGCGATCTGAAACTGGTAGTTGTAGGTCTCGCCGTCCACAGAGCTACTCACTAATTGCGTGTAGGTGCCCGGATTGGCTGGATAGAGACCGAAATAGGTTTCAGCGCGGGCCCGGTAATCACGGTTTTCCCCCACCTGGAAACTCACCATGCCGTTATTATCGGTATAGGCCTCGCAATCGAAGCGGGGCGCTGTTTCGAAGATGGCCAGGATCACCCGCGCGGCATCCACCGGCTGCAGATTCTGGTCCACTACCTGGATGTTGATCGTCGCCAGGCCTTCGGAGTAGCGCTCGGTCACAGGCGTAAAAAGCCCGTCGGACCGCTCTTCGAACACCGTTCCGAACACCTTGCCCCAGCCGTTTTCATACACCAGCGGACTGTTCAGATAGCCGTTTACGGGTTCCGTGGACACCCAGCCGTCCTCCCAAAACTCGTTCCAGGTGTGGTCGGTGGAAATGGAACTGATGTTGGTGCAGGGGATCAGGGCGATGCGGCAGATCGCCGAGGTGAAATCCGCGTATTCGCCGCAGCGTCCGAAGCGCTTGGCAAAGATGCGCACCGGTTGATGCGGCCTCTCGTTGTTCGAGGTGAAACTCATGTTCTGGTTGATCCACCGGATGACCGCGTGGATGGCGTCGCCGGGCGTTCCATCGCGGTTGAACACGCTCTGGCAGAGGCTGAGGGTGTCGCTCAAGACGGGGAAATCCGTCTGTTCATAATCGTAGATATAACTGCGCCAAAACTTGCCAGTTGGCGGTGGAACGATGTTGTTGGAATGGGTGGAGTTGTTCTCCACGATCGCGGGATCGATGTAGGCGGCGATCTCGTCGGTGATCTTGGGATTTACCAGGTACCAGTAATAGATGTCGCGCGGCACCGTGACCTGCACCAATTGGCCGCTGGCGTCCTTTTTCCAATAGCGGGTGGTGGACCAATAATTGCCCTGCATCGAGGAATTGCCGGTGTCCACGACCTCCACGTAGGGAAGTTCGGAGGCGATGGAATAGATCCACACAGCGTTCTCCACAAAGAGTTCCGGCAGGGCGAAAGCGGAATTCAGATATTCAGGAGAGGAGATGGCGACGCAGAACGCGACCTCGTCCACATAAGGATCCTGGACGGTGTTGATCAGATCGGCGTAGAGAAGTTGCTTCGCGGGGGTTAGCTGGTTCAGCGTGTTGCGCAATTCCACCCGGATCCAGTAAGGCGCGCGCCCCACCGCGGTCTCGCTCTGCGGCAGAAGTTCGCCCAGGCTGGAAAAGAGTTCCGCGCCGCTGTCCAAGCCCCTGAAATACACACCGTATTGCTCACCGGCGGGCAGCATCATGTTCAAAGGTTGCTCCAATACCGGGATCCAATCCTTGCTGAACGGATTTGCGGCAGTTTCTGTTTCGGAAACCAGCGGTGGAAACATAGTTCTGGGCTGGATGCCGGCCACCGCGTCTTCGACTGCGATCTCCCGGCTGGTCAGGCCGCGCGGTGTGGCGGACAGCGCGACCGCCAGCAAAATGATAAACATCAGGCTGAGTGCTTTCATGGATCACCTCACAAACTGAATTCTCATTTTCCTTTTAAGGGGGAGGCTTGCCCTGTCAACCAAAAAAATGCTCATGCTGATCAAGTGGAAGCCCCTGAGGGTTCGACATAACATAGCCCGGGGCTTACCCACTCGGATTGTATGAGAAATCAAGGAAAATCTCGGAGCGCCTGATTGTAAATACACAGGTTTCCAGATTCCGCAGACCATCCTTGCTGGGGATTCCTGATGCCACCCCCAACTGCGCAACCACAGATAATTATGTAGCATCGGAATGCTACGCTACGTTTGATTCATTCCAGCGGGTTGCAGTCAATCAAGTCTTAATCAAGCCTTAATCAAGCGTTAATAATTGAGAAGTGATTGACTAGTGATTAAGGAGTGATTAAGGCTAATCCCCGAGAGCGGAACTAAAAAACCGGAGGCCGAAACCTCCGGTCGATGCTTGTCAATTATGGATCAGAATGAGAACCAGGGTCCGATGCTAAGCGTCAGGCCTTGGAAAGGAGTATTGGGCGAGCCTGAAATCGCGAAGGTGTCTTCTCCCATGCCTTTGACCCGCCAGCCTTTCTTCGGGGCGTAACCATAGGCGTAGCCTGCTTCGGCGCGGATGCCCAGCCAGGGCAGCAGGCTGATCAAGATCTCGGCTTTGGGTTGAACGGCCAGGTAATTGCGCTGGATCGTGGCCTGGTAGTTTCCGGTGTTGAAGAAAGTTGAGTCGTTCTCGGGCCAGGTATAATCCGCGTTGCTGTGGATCAATTCTATCGCGTGGCCGCCGCCGCCCAACATCACGCCAACTCCCAGGTTCACCTTACGGCCGAGGGGTATGGCTTTTTCGAGGGTGACTCCTCCAAAGGTGATGTCGTATTTTATATAGTCGTGATAAGATGCATCCAAGGTATTCTGGACAGTGTAGGAATCGCTGTAGGTAACCAGCATGCCGCCGATAAAGAAGTTTTTGCCAACCGGTCCCCTGCCTGCCATGCCTTGCATGAACAGGCCGTCCTCATTCAGTTTATCGAAACCCAGATGACCCAACATCGCGTTTACATCGTCAACTTCCGGGGTAAACCACATCGGGACGTAGGAGCCGCCACTGTAAGCTGAAGCGCCGGACTTTTTGACAATCTTTTTCTCGATCTTGGTCACGGTTTTGCCCGGCCGGGGCTGCATGACCATGTTCATGTCGAACTGGTCTCCTTCCCGCCAGATTGTGAGCATGATCTCATCGCCCGGCATCAGTTGCGAGCGGATCTGGTCAAAGTCATCCTGTCCCTTCAGAAGGCTGCCGTTGATGTGCGTGATGATGTCGCCTTCCTGCAAGCCATGTTCGGAGGCGGGTGAATCGTCCACCACGCCTGTGATCAGGACTCCGTCGGTGCTGTTGTAGCCCATCTCATCGGCGATGTCCCAAGTGAGATTCTGGGTGAAAATGCCGAAATAAACCTTGCTTTCGGTTACCGCTGCGGGATTGCCGAAAATCTTCAAATCATAATCCTCTGTATTGCCCGATTGCGCTCCCAGACTTGCGGCCAGCATAATCAGGGTCAAAAACGTAAATAGTGTCGCTTTCATTAAAACCTCCCTGGTTTTTGATAAAGTCCTAGACATAATAAGTTTGAATGTAAACGGGGCAAGGCAAAATTTCCCGGAGGGCGTCCAAGCAGAAGCAAGCCCGGAATCCGAGTGTCATAAATCCTTTTTCAGGGAATGAATCTTGCATGCGGATGGGCGGCCCCTTTTCTGAATCGGGCCTTAGATCTGATGGAGAACACCATGAAGAAATCTATCGCCTCAGTCATCATCCTGCTGTTTCTGGCAACCGGCCTGGCAGCGGCATCCTTCATCGCCGGCATCCCTTCCGCGGATATCCTGGAGGCCTATGGCAGCCCCGACCTCAATTCCGCGGTACGGAGCCTTTCCGGCAACGGCTATGGAGTCCTGCATTACAACGACCAATATGTGATCGCCGCAACACCGGAAAATGGCAGCCCGGAATTCCCCGCGGCGCTGCGTTTGTCGGATAATCCGCCCTTAGGGACGCTGTATCTGATCGGAAAGTTGCCTGCGGGATTCGCTCAGGAACTGAGCCCCGCTGGAAGCGTTCTTCTGGACATCGGTTCCGCCGTTTTAGTGCACAGCCAGCTGAGCGACCTCCAGCTCCGGGACTTGATCAGCAATCCCTTTACCCAGTTGAACCTCGAGCCCCTGCGCTTTCCTGAAACCACGATCCCGCTGGACGTTTCCGCCGCCACCCGCACCGATATCAACCAGCTGCTGGCTTTGGTGAACGTTACCTCGGTACAGAGCATGATCCAGAGCCTGCAGGATTTCCAAACCCGCTACGCCCCCGCCCCCAACCATCAACAGGTGGCGGAATGGATCCGGCAGCAGTTTGTCAGCTACGGGATCAGCAACGCCCAGTTGCAGCCTTTCAACTGGCAGAATACCACCCAGTACAACGTCGTGGCCACCATTCCCGGAACGGTCTATCCCGACCAGTACATCATCGTGGGCGGCCATCACGACTCGATCTCGAGCAACAGCGATCCCACAATTTCCGCTCCGGGAGCGGACGACAACGCCAGCGGAACCGTCGCGGCCCTGGAAATGGCGCGCGTGATGATGGCCAGTGGCTACCAGCCCCGCACTTCGATTCGGTTCGTGACTTTCGCCGCCGAGGAATTCGGCCTCTGGGGCGCCAAATACTACGCCCAAAACGCACTGGAAAACGGCCAGAACATCCGCCTGATGATCAACCACGACATGATCGCCAACAATAGCAGCCCGGACCCTTGGGAAGTGCGTTTGATGCCCTACGACGGATCGCTGAACCACAGCGCTTACGCCGCGCAAATAACCGAGCAGTACACCGATTTGGAACCTTACTATGGCTCCATGAACAGCGGCAGCAGCGACAGCCATCCCTTCTGGCAAAGGGGCTACCACGTGATCTATTTCTTTGAGTCCGATTTTTCCCAAGTCTATCATTCCGACCAGGACCTGGTGGTAAACCTCGATCCGGTCTATTGCACGGAAGTGATCAAAGCCTCCGTGGCCTGTGCCGCCACCTTCGCCGATATGCCCGCCGCTCCTGCAAACCTGGCGATCCGCGACGCTGGCAACGGAACTTCGCTGGTGGCAAGCTGGAGTGGCTACAACGATCCCGCCATCGACCACTACAACGTCTACTACAGCACTACCCTGGACAACTGGGGCACGCCCATCGCCACAGCCGACACCACGGCTGTCGTGAACGGGCTGGTAACCGGGAATCTATACTACTTCGCGGTGAGTTCCGTGGATACCTTCGGCAATGAAAGCTACATGGTCTATTCATCGGGCATGCCTTTGCTGATCCCGCTGCAGCCGCAGAACTTCACCGACCAGCCCCTGTATCAAAGCATCTCCCTGAATTGGGACGCCAACGGCGAGATCGACCTCGC
The DNA here is from genome assembly GCA_027318475.1 of Candidatus Cloacimonadota bacterium. Taxonomy (GTDB): domain Bacteria; phylum Cloacimonadota; class Cloacimonadia; order Cloacimonadales; family Cloacimonadaceae; genus Syntrophosphaera. Next base: position 11,575 of record DAHVPC010000062.1, read on the forward strand.
GGGCTATAAACTCTACCGGTCCCAGGAAGAGGGAGTGCTGGGTCCCCAGTTAGGCGGGATCATATCTGGCAACACCTATCTGGACAGCGATGTCGTGGGCTCCGCGGGGTATTATTACTACAGCTTGTGCGCGGTGGACAACGGCGGGAACGCCAGCCCCTTCACCCAAGTGGTGAAAAGCCGTCCGGTGACCCTGGACCAGGGGATTTTGATCGTGGACGAAACCGAAAACATGGGCGGAACCAATCCATTCCAGCCGACCGACGCCCAGGCGGACGAGTTTTACTCCGGCATCACGCAAGGTTTCAACATCACGGAACTGGATCTGGGCGATGTGCCAGCATTTTTGCGCCTGGCGGACATCGGCATCTATTCCTCCATCCTCTGGCACGGCAACGACCAGGCCAACATGGATTATCCTTACGCGGTTCGAGACGTCCTCCAGCAATACATCGAAGCCGGCGGTAACGTCTTGTTCAGCGTCTATGTGCCCACCATGGCTTTCGACCTCAATGCCAATTACCCCAGGACATTTGAGCCCGGCTCTTTCATTTACAGCGTGATCGGCATCGCCGAGACAGACTACTTTAACACTGCCAGATTCAAGTTTGCGGTGCCCGTGCACGACCAGTTTCCAGCGATAGCGGTCGATCCGGACAAGACCAGCCCCTCCCTCAACGGCCATATCCTGCGAGTGGAAAGCATCGGCCCCAGCCCCAACTGCGCCACTGTATACAACTACGGCTCGGACTACGCCAACGGAACACCCCAGGGCAGCATGAACGGCATGCCCGTCGGAGTGCTGAATCTGAACAACAGCGGCAAGGTCTGCGTGGTGAGTTTCCCGCTTTACAACATGTATCGCGATGACGCCGAAGAACTGGTGGAATACGTTTTGACAGAATATTTTAACGAGACCGTGACCTCTGCCGATGATCCCCAAGCAGTGCCCGGTCCTGCAATCGGCATTTCCGCCAACCATCCCAATCCCTTCAAGGGAAGCACCAACTTCCGCGTGGAATTGAAGAATCCCGCGCAGCCTTTGAAAGTGGGCATCTACAACGTCCGCGGCCAACTGGTGAAAACCCTCTTCAGCGGCAATAGCCCCAAATCCCAGCTCTTGAGTTGGGATGGCAGAGACGATAGCGCCAAGCCTGTGGCCAGCGGAGTTTACTTCATCCGCGCCACTCAGGGCGGATACACGGCCCAACGCAGAATGGCCCTGATCAGATAGGAGTAAATCAAGGTTTTCGGGCTGCGGCCTGAACATTACATGACTTAGCGCGCACTCCGCCCTTGCGGAATGCAGAGATCATAAACAGAACCACAATGGGACCATCAGCCATAAATGGCTGGTGGTCCCGTTTTGCCAGGCCTGATGCCGGTTCCAACCGATGAGGGCGGTCAAACAGAAACCGGCGGAAACATATCCGCCGGCGTGCATGATTATTCGAGGTTTGGCTCAGCTTCCCAGGGTTGCCACCATCACTGCTTTGATAGTGTGCATGCGGTTTTCCGCCTCGTCGAAGACCACGGAATTGGGAGATTCGAAGACTTCGTCGGTCACTTCCATGGCGGTGAGTTTGAACTTGTCATAGATCTGCTTGCCGATGGTGGTCTTGAGGTCGTGGAAGGCGGGCAGGCAGTGCATGAAGAGGGTGCCGGGCTTGCCGGTCTTTTTCAGCATGGCGGCGTTGACCTGATAGGGTTTGAGCTGTTTGATCCGTGCTTCCCACACGCTGTCTGGTTCGCCCATGGAGACCCAAACATCGGTGTAGATCACATCAGCGTTCTTCACCCCTTTGGCGATATCATCGGTGACGGTGATGGTGGCGCCGGTCTCTTTGGCCACTTCCCGGCATTTCTTGAGCAGTTTGGCTTCGGGAGCCAGTTCTTTGGGCGCGACGATGCGGAAGTCCATGCCAGTCTTGGCAGCGCCGATCATCAGGGCGTTGGCGACATTGTTGCGTCCGTCGCCGAAGTAAACGAAAACCATTTCGTTGAGAGGCTTGTT
>DAHVPC010000063.1 GCA_027318475.1 Candidatus Cloacimonadota bacterium
CGTGGAAGGTCTCGGCGTTCATACGCAGGGCTTCGCGGAAGTTCTGAGCGCCCAGGGGCATGACCATGAATTCCTGGATGTCCACGTTGTTGTCCGCGTGGGCTCCGCCATTGATGATGTTGCTCATCGGCACAGGCAACACGCAGGCGTTGACGCCGCCCAGATAACGGTACAGCGGCAGGTCCAGTTCGCTGGCGCTGGCACGCGCAGCGGCCATGGAAACGGCCAGGATGGCGTTGGCGCCCAGTTTGGCTTTGTTGTGGGTGCCGTCCAAAGCCAGCATGACGCGGTCGAGTTCGCCTTGCAGGGTGGATTCCAGCCCGGTGAGGGCCGGAGCGATGATCTTATCGACGTTTTCCACCGCCTGCAGGGTGCCCTTGCCGTTGTAGCGGGCTTTGTCGCCATCCCGCAGTTCGATGGCTTCGCGTTCACCGGTGGAAGCGCCGCTGGGAACCGCCGCGCGGGCAATCACGCCGCTGGCCAGTTCGATGTCGGCTTCCACGGTGGGATTGCCGCGTGAATCCAGTATTTCGCGTCCTTTGATCGAGAGAATTTCGGACATTTTGTAGGTGCTCCTTTTTAGGGTTCTTCGTTTCGTAGTTTGGAGTTCAAACCGGTTATGCCAGGCTGGAAGCCTTCCCAGAGGCAGAAGCCGGTTGGGACTTCAAATGGCGGTGTGGCTTGAAGTCCAAAGCGCCTCTCAGCCCGGATGCAACGCCTGGGCAGAAAGTGGCGCTTTGAGCTCCAAGGGGGTTTTCTTACTTTTCGAATATGTTGGCCAGGGTCTTAACCGAGCCTAAAAGCGCGGCGGATTCATAAGGCACGACGACGGTCTTGTCGCCCTGTTTGGTGACCTCGGAGAAGGCCGTGACGTATTTGAGCGCGATCAGATACTGGGCGGGATCGGTCTTGGAATCCTTCACCGCTTCGGCGATCATCTGGATGGACTTGCGTTCGGCGTCCGCCACCAGCAGCTTGGCCTGGGCTTCGCCTTCGGCGCGGGCGATCTTGGCCTGCTTGTCGCCTTCAGCCACGCGGACCTGGAATTCGCGGTCGGCGTCACCGGAGAGCATCTTGGCGCGTTTATCGCGTTCGGCGCGCATTTCCTTTTCCATGGCGGTGCGGATTTCTTCTGGCGGAAGGATCTCCTGCAATTCCACGCGGTTGACCTTCACGCCCCATTTATCCGTGGCTTCGTCCAGGATGTCGCGCAGTTTGGCGTTGATGGTGTCGCGCGAGGTGAGGGTGAAATCCAGGGTCAGTTCGCCGATGACGTTACGCAGCGAGGTTTGAGTGAGTTTTTCGATCGCTTCGGGCAGGTTTCCGATCTCATACACGGATTTGTAGGGGTCGGTGACCTGGAAATAGAGCAGGGCGTTGATGTTGATCGAAACATTGTCGCTGGTGATCACATTCTGGCGGGGAAAGTCGTACACCGTTTCCCGCAGGTCGATCCTGTTTTCCACGCGCTGGACCATGACGGTGTTGCCGCGGTAGTCCGCTTTGTTGTAACGCCAGTGGATGGGGCGGATCTTGTCGAAGATGGGAACGATGATGTGGATGCCGGAATCGAGGGTCTTGAAGTATTTTCCCAAGCGCTCGATGATAACCACTTCGGCCTGGCGGACCACGATGATACCTCTGGAAATGAGGGTGATCACGAAAATCGCCAGGGCAAGTCCGATAATAGTGCCAGTCATAATTTCACTCCTTATGGGCCAATTTAGGGCATAATCCTGCACATCCGAATTCTGACAAGTAAAAAACACTTCCCGCCGGGCTTGCGAAAATTGCGCTTGACAAATTTCAAATCCCCGCAGGAGCATGCCATTCACTATTTTAAAAATAGTGCACGAACCGGATGTACTTATTTGCTCACATATATTATACTCCAAACCCGGAACGGGAACAATGGGAAAAGTCCTTGCCCTGCTGATCTGCGGATTGACCCTGGCTTCCTGCGCCGCGAACAGAAAAGCTGTCTGGACTGGGCTGGACACGCTCAGCGCGGCTTCCCTGCTGGCCTCCGAAATCACGCGGGGGCAATGGCTGGAGGAGTCCAGCCGCTTGGACGGCTCTCCCGTGCTGGTAATCGCGCAAGGAGAGGACCTTAGCGGCGTTTCCCTGCCTCTGGCTGGCATCCGGATGGAATTGATCCGCCAGATCCTGGCCAGCGGGATGCTACGTTTGGTTCTGGCCGAAACGGAAGCGTTTGAACCCGCTGCTTTGGCCAGTGATAGCGGCGCCGACGCTGTACTGTTCTGGCAAGCGAAACCGGGCCCGCGTAAAAAGGACCATCTGTACTGGTTCGACCTGCGGATAGTGGGCGCTGAAGACGGCAGGATTCTGCACGCGGCCCGGCTGGCTTATCCGCAGCCCGGATACAAGGCCAATGGTTGACCGGCCTGGCATTGATGACGATTTGACCAAAATAAGATAGATTACGGAGAAGACATGGAAATTACCAAACTGGACCAGATGTTCGACATCCTCAGGCCCCTGCCCAACAAACGCCTGGTGGCGGCCTGGGCAGTGGACGCGCACACCATCTGCGCGATCCACGAAGCTGTGACTAATGACCTCATCGAAGGCATCCTGGTGGGCGATGAAAAACTCATCCAGAAGGTCTGCGCCGAGGAAAAAGTGGATCCCTCGGTGTTCCGCATCGTGCACACTCCCACCGACATCGCAGCTGCGGACAAGGCCGTGGCGATGATCAACGCCGGCGAAGGCGATTTCCTGATGAAAGGCCTGCTCTCCACCGACCGCTACATGAAGGCCATCCTGAACAAGGAGCGCGGCCTGATGGACAACGGCGCCATCCTTTCCCACGTGACCGTCGCCGAAGTGCCCACCTACCACAAACTCCTGGTCTTCGGCGATGTGGCGATCATTCCCCTGCCTGATCTGGCGCAGAAAGTGGCGATCACGAACTACTTGATCAAGGTCGCGCAGTTTCTGGGCATCGAGAAGCCCAAGGTGGCGATCCAAGCCGCATCGGAACAGACTTTGCCCAAAATCCCGTCTTGCGCGGATGGCGCCATCCTGGCCATGATGTCCCGGCGCGGACAGATCAAAGGCGCCGTCGTGGAAGGCCCGCTGGGCTTCGACCTCATCGTGGACAAAGAAAGCGCGCGCATCAAAGGCGTGGACAGCGTGGTCTGCGGCGACGCGGATTGCATCCTGTTCCCCAACATCGAGGCGGGCAACACTTTCTACAAGTCCGTGGTGAAACTGATGAACGGCGAACTCTGCGCCATCGTAATGGGCGCTCGGGTTCCTGCCGTACTCACTTCGCGGGGCGACAGCGAAAGGTCCAAACTCTATTCCATCGCCCTGGCCGCCATGTTGGCTTGAACCCGGAACAAAGCATGACCGAGATCAAATCGCTTGGCCAATTGGCGGAGTTAGTACGCGCCCGGAGATTTGTTACCCGCATCGCCGTAGCCGTCGCCGAAGACGCCCATACCCTGGATTCGCTTGGCCGCGCGGTCAACGAAGGCTTTGTCCGGGCGGTCCTGATCGGCGACTCCCAGAAGATCGCCGCACTCTGCACTCAAGAGGGCCTGGATCCAGCCGCGTTTGAGATCATCGACCAGCCCGACGAACTCGCTGCGGCTGCCCTTGCCGTCCAGCTGGTTAAATCCGGCCAGGCCGATTCTGTGATGAAAGGTCTTTTGAGCACGGACAAGTTTCTGAGGGCCGTAATGCACAAGGAACGAGGACTGCTGCCTGCCAAAACGGTGATGAGCCATGTCTGCGTGCTGGAAATCCCCCGCTATCACAAGATGCTGTTCATCAGCGACACTGCGGTGCTGCCCTTTCCCGATCTGGACCAGAAAGTCGCCATGATCAACTACTGCGTGGCCATGGCCCGCGGATTTGGCATCGCTTGCCCCAAAGTGGCCCTGATCACCGCCACCGACAAGGTTATCGGCTCCATTCCCAATACTTTGGAATATGCCCAGATATCCCGGATGGCAGTTCGCGGACAGATCAAGAACTGCGTGATAGACGGCCCGCTGGACTTTTTCCTGGCTTGCGATCCCTCGGCTGGAGCGATCAAGGGCGTGCAGACACCAATCGCCGGTGACGCGGACATCCTGATCTTTCCCAACCTGGAATGCTCCAACAGTTTTTATAAAGGCCTGATGCTCTTCGCGCAGGGCGAACTGGCCGGCTTGATCCAGGGCACGCAGCAGCCCGTGATCGTCATGAGCCGCAGCGAAAGCACCCTGTCCAAATACTACAGCATCGCCCTGGCCTGTAAACTGGCAGGTGACCAATGAAGATAGCAATCGCCTCCGACCACGCAGGATTCGAGCTCAAATCTTCCATCATCAAGGCTTTCCCCGGGCACGAATTCCAGGATTTCGGCACTCATTCCAGCGCTTCGATGGACTATCCGGATACCGGTGCGCCCGCTGCCAAAGCCGTAGCCTCAGGTTCAGCCGAACTGGGCATCCTGATTTGCGGCAGCGGCATCGGCATGAGCATCACGGCCAACAAGATTCCCGGAATCCGCGCCGCGCTTTGCTCCACGACGGATGTGGCCCGCCTTTCCCGCCAGCACAACGACGCCAACGTGCTGTGCTTGGCAGCGCGCTTCACCGCCGTCTGCTACGGCATCGAGATAGTGCAAGCGTGGCTGGAAGAGGAGTTTGAGGGTGGCCGTCACAAGCAGAGAATTCAAAAAATAAAAGAAATAGAAGGAGAAATCCCGTGAGACACATCCAAATGCAAGATCCCGAACTCTATGCCGCAATGAGCGCGGAACTCAAGCGCCAGCGCGAAAACCTGGAACTCATCGCCTCGGAGAACTTTACTTCCCTGGCCGTGATGGAAGCCCAGGGCAGCGTTCTGACCAACAAATACGCCGAGGGTTATCCCTACCGCTGGAGCAAAAAGACCGGAAAGGTAAACTACGACCTCTACGGCCGTTATTACGGCGGCTGTGAACATATCGACGAAGTGGAGCGCCTGGCCATCGAACGCGCCAAGCAACTCTTCGGCGCGGAACACGCCAACGTCCAGCCCCACAGCGGATCCCAGGCCAACATGGCGGCCTATTTCGCTTTGGTGAATCCCGGCGACACCGTGCTGTCCCTGGAACTGGCGCATGGCGGCCACCTCACACATGGCCATCCCCTTTCCTTCAGCGGCCAGTTCTACAACATCGTCCACTACGTGGTGAACAAGGACACCGAGCAGTTCGATTACGACGAATTGGAGCGCCTGGCGCTCGAGCACCAGCCCAAGATGATCCTGGCCGGCGCGTCGGCCTACCCCCGCAAGATGGATTTCGCACGCTTCCGCGCAATTGCGGACAAAGTCGGCGCCAAACTCATGGTGGACATGGCGCACATCGCCGGACTTGTCGCGGCAGGATTGCACATGAATCCCGTACCCTACGCCGACGTCGTAACCTCCACCACGCATAAAACCTTGCGCGGACCACGCGCCGGCATCATCCTCTGCAAGGAGGAATTTGCCAAAGACATCGACGGCAAGGTCTTTCCAGGCATACAGGGCGGCCCGCTCATGCATGCTATCGCTGGCAAGGCCGCCGCGTTCCAAGAAGCCCTGCAGCCTGCCTTCAAGGCTTATCAGCAGCAGGTTCTGGACAACGCCCAAGCCCTCTCATCTGCCTTGAGCCAAGCCGGATTCAAGCTGGTGTCCGGCGGCACTGACACCCATCTGATGCTGGTGAACATGGGCACGGAGGATGAAGGCGGACCCAGCGGAAAAAAGATGGAAGAGGCCCTGGACAAAGCCGGCATCACCGCCAATAAAAATACCGTGCCCTTCGACACCCGCAGCCCCTTTGTGGCTTCCGGAGTGCGCCTCGGCACCCCATCGGTCACCACGCGTGGCATGGGCGCCGCCGAAATGGCATTGATCGCTGGTTTCATCAAACGGGTGCGCGAAAACCACGACAACGACGAATATCTGGCCTCTATGAAAGCGGAAGTCCGCGCCCTGACGGACCAATTCCCGCTCTATCCGGAATTGTAGAAAAGGGAACATTAGCTTAATAGCAACCCATAATTGCAAGGAGGTATCAATGATAACATTGACCTTGTCGAAACTATTGCCTGCCGGCACGGAATATTCCGAGATCAAGGTGCAGGAAAACCGCAACTTCAACATCAGCCTGCTCAATGGAACCGTGACCGCCAACAGCACCAGCAGCAGCGCCGGATTGATGTGCCGGACCTATTCCCAAGGCAGGTGGGGATTGGCTTCCTCGCCTATCCTCACTGAATCCTCGTTGCAGGATGTAGCCCGTAAAGCGGCGTCCAACGCCAAATTGCTCGCCGAGAAGGTGGCCGGCAGACAGGGTGTTTTGCCAACACAACCTGCCACGGGCAAACACCTCTTTTTCACCGCCCGGAACAAGGTCGGCAACCAGCAGCGCGTGGAATTCCTCAAAGACCTGGATGCTTACATAGCTGGCAAATACACCGACCTGGCTTCGCGCATGGTCAATTTCGCCCAGTTGGACATGGAAAAACAGATCCTGACCACCGATGGCGGCGATATGCAAAGCATGACCCCGCGCTCCATGATCGTGGTGCTGATGACCATCCTGCACAACGGCGAACCGCTGCAGCACTATGATATTTTTGGCGGCATGGGCGAATGGGAGGACCATTTCGTCAAGCCGGAAGACCTTTATCCCAAAATCGACGTCATCTATGAGCAACTGAAAGAAAAGCGGGACGCCGTCTTTGCCAAAAGCGGAACCTTCGATTGCGTGCTGGATTCGCGTCTGGCGGGCATCCTCTCTCACGAAGCCATTGGGCACACCACCGAAGCGGACCTGGTTCTGGGCGGTTCCATCGCCGGCGAATATATGAACCAGCAAGTGGCGAGCGAACTGGTCACTCTGATCGACATTGCCCATACCTGGGATGGCAGGATCTGCCCGGTTCCTGTGTTCATCGACGACGAGGGGACCGAAGCCCGGGACACCATCGTGATCGAAAACGGCATCCTGAAATCCTATATGCACAACAAAGAAAGCGCCTTACGCATGGGTCTGCCGCTTACAGGCAACGCCCGCGCCTATGCCTATTTCGACGAACCTCTGATCCGGATGCGCAATACCATGATCGTTCCTGGCCAGGACAAGGTCGAAGCGATGATTTCCTCCATCGAGGACGGATATTATCTCATCCAGCCTTCCAACGGCCAGGCTGATTCCACCAGCGAATTCATGTTCGGGGTGACCCGCGGCTACGAAATCAAAAACGGCGTTTTGGGCAAGCCGATCAAGGAAACCACGATCTCCGGCGTCGCTTTCGATCTGTTGAAAACCATCACCATGATCTCCTCGGAAATGGATTGGTCCTGCGCGGGAATGTGCGGCAAGAAACAGATGATCCCAGTGGGCATGGGGGGACCTTCCATCAAATGCCAGGTGAACATAGGAGGCAAATCATGAACACACGCGAACTGCTGGGCAGCATCCTGCAAAAACTCCAGGCTGGAGGCGCGGATAAAGCCGCCTTGTCCTACAATTCGGAAACGGACGAGGAATTCAATATCATCTTCAAGGAACTGAATCTGCTGCGCACCGTGGAAACCAACAGCATCGGCATGCAGGTGATCAAGGACCAGAAACAGGCGTCCACCCGGCTGAACCAGTTTGACCCGGCCTCGATAGACAAAGCGGTGCGGGATGTGCTGCAAGCCGTGGAGAACTCCAATCCCGATCCGGCTTTCGACATCTCCCCCTTTGACGAAGGATCCTGGACGGACGGCGACCTGCAGCCGGATGTGGACCAAGTGATCTTCCGCCTGCAGGAATTCATCGCCCTGATGAACGAGCGCTATCCGGAAGTGCATTTTGACGGCGGCCTCACTCACGAAAAGTCTTACAGCGCTTATCTGAACAGCAACGGAACCTGGTTCGACAAACAGCAGGGAGCCTATAGTTTCAATACTGTCTTCACGGCGAAAAAAGGCCGCAAGATGAGTTCTATGAATTATACCGGTTACGCGGTCGCAGACTTGAACAGGGAACTGCTGCAGATCAACTTCACGGAAGACCTGATCCGCCAAAGCACCGGCCAGACAGAGACTCAGCCAGTGCCCGGCAACTTCACAGGCGAGGTGCTGGTCGCGCCCTTTCTGGCCATGGAATTGATCGGAACCTTCATCCAGAGCCAGATCGGAGACAGCGGCCTGCTGATGAAGAGTTCCCGGTTCCCGGATCATCTGGGGCAGCGGATCCTGGGCGAGAAACTGAACATTCTGCACGATCCCCTGCATCCCGATTTGTGTTACCGCCAGCGCTACAGCGGAGATGGATTCAAGACCTATCCCGCTCCGCTGATCGAAAACGGCGTGCTGCGCCACTACCCGATCTCTCTTTACGCGGCCAATAAATGCGGAAAACCGCGCACAATAGGCTCGGCACTCAACCTGATAATCCCTCCGGGAACGGATTCTCTGGCCAGCATGGTCAAATCGATCCAACAGGGAATCCTCTGCATGCGCGCTTCGTTCGGACAGCCCAATGCCAACGGCGATTTCTCCGGTGTGCTGAAGAACAGCTACTATATCCAGGATGGAGCCATCGCCCATCCCATCAGCGAAACCATGCTCAACGGCAATATTGTCGAGATGCTGAACAACATCGTGGCGATCTCTTCCGAAAGTTTCAATCTGGGTGACAGTATCTTCCCCTATCTGCAGATCAAGGAAGTGTTCATCTCTCGTAAATAGTTTTATCGGCGCAAACTCCTGCCTTGCGAGATAACGGAAACCGCCATGGGTTGGGAAATCCGGTTGGTGCGGCAGGGATTTTAGTTATATATTTCTAAGGCAAGTGATTTAGCCGGGCAGAATTTTCCGGCCAGAACTCCTGCCGGCAATTTAAACAAGGCTGTATGCCATCATAAGGAGTAAAAAAATGCATTTATTAGTGAGTAATCTACCCGTCGATCCAAACAAGATCAGGGAACTGGCCAAGCCAGATTTCTGGGATTCGGTGCTCAAGTTCGCGCAGGTGAATGGAATCAAATTGCTCGTAGCCATTCTGATCTTTGTGATCGGAAAGTGGATCGCTAAATGGATTACCAACGTAGTACGCAAGATGATGAACCGGAAAAGCATGGATGCCACCCTGGTGTCCTTCCTCGGCAACATCATCTATGCCATACTCATGGTTTTCATCGTCATCGCCGCCATCGGAAAACTGGGTATCCAGACCACGTCGCTGGTGGCAATCTTCGGCGCTGCCGGCCTTGCCGTGGGTCTGGCGCTGCAAGGTTCGCTGTCCAATTTCGCGGCTGGCGTGATGATGATCATCTTTAAACCCTTCAAACTCGGCGATGCCGTCACAGCAGGAGGCCAGACCGGCACAGTTAGCGACATCGGCATCTTTCACACCTCCATCCTGACCGGCGACAACAAGAAGATCATTGTGCCCAACAGCGCCATCACCGGAGGTGCCATCACCAATTTCACCGCCATGCCCACCAGGCGCATCGAACTGAATGTCTCTGTCCCCGGCAACACCGACTTGAACAAAGCCCGGGACATCATCAACGCCATATACAACTCCGATGCCCGGATCCTCAAAAGCCCCGCTGCCGGAATCTCCATTGCCGATGCCACCGCGGCGGAAATCAAGTTCGGCCTCACCGCGCACGTGAATAACTCTGAAATGGGCGCCGTCCAATCCGACCTGCTGGAAAAGATCAAGCGCGCCTTCACCGAAGCCGGCATCTGGGCTTAAGGAGAATACATGAACAACTTCAAACTTGTCCTGCTCGCCCTCGCCCTGTTCAGCCTGTCGCTGCTTTCAGCGGAAGGTTGGGAACTGGATTCGGACATCATGGTAAACCTTACCCAAAGCGCTTACAGCGACAACTGGACCGGCTCCGAACTGAGCAACATCACCTGGGTCGCGGCATCCAACAGTACAGCGCAGAAACAGCTCAAAGAGTGGCTGAAAAACAAGACCACATTGAACCTCGCTTTCGGGCAGACGCATCTGCAAAAGCAGAACGCGCAAGGCGAGAACTATTGGGAAGCCCCGGATAAATCAACGGACAAGATCGCCCTGGAATCCTTGCTGCAATTCACACTGAAAACCTTCGTCGATCCCTATGTGGCGGGCAGGCTGGATTCCCAGTTTCTGGATGAACAGCCCGGACTGGAGACCTTTTTGGTCAATCCGATGCTGTTCACGGAAAGCGCCGGTATCATGAAGACCATCCTGGACCTCGAGAAAACTAAGCTGGACGTCCGTTTGGGCGGGGCGGTGCGTGAAAACGTGGACCGCAGGCTGGATGACGTTCCCATCGATGGCGGCGTGGAAGGCGTGGCCAACTTCAAACACGTATTTACCGCCCTCAATGCCAGCTACAACTCCAAACTGACCGCCTACCAAGCGCTGTTCAATTCCCAGTCCGACGTCCTGCCCAATGAAGACTGGAAAGCGCTGGACTACAAGTGGGAAAACCTTCTCAGCTTCAAACTCTGGAAGCTCTTGGGCGTGAACCTCACCTTCGACCTGATCTTTGATAAAGAGAAAGCCCCCGAAGCGCAATGGAAAGAGAGCCTCGGCCTGGGGCTCAGCTACACTCTGTTCTAAGCGCAGCCAACAGTCTCTGATTATACCCAAGGGAGGATTTCGGTCCTCCCTTTTATTACGTCTGGAAAAACTTGACAGGAATGCGACTGCCGGAGAGTAATAAAGTTAACCCATGCGCATCTTGAGTGATCAAGCCAATCCGGAGCATTGAGTTTTATAGCTCCGCGGGGCTTGTCTTCAGGCTGAACCGAATTGGTGGGGAAAACAGCTGTATTCTCACCAGCAGTTTCCCGCTGTCATTACGCCGTCATTGCGCGCTCATTACGGGCAAAGCGCGTAATGAGCGCGCAATGACCCCGCAATGGTTACGGGAGCCCTACCACTATTCCATGGGCTATGTTGATTATAAATACACCCGATTGGGGAGGAACCATGAGTAAGAGAGTGCTGCTGATCCTGCTGGTCTTCGCGTTAGCGCTGATTTCCGCTGCTACGACCGGGCGCCTGAGCGTCAAAGTCCGCGACAGCAAGGGCAAAGCCCTGCAATTTGTCAATGTGTCCATTTTGAGAGATTCATTGCGCTTCACAGGCGGCCAGACCAACGCCAGAGGCACCGCTTCCATTCTCAATATTCCGCCGGGAACGTATGCGGTCAGGTATGCGCTCATCGGCTACACTCCCGTCGTGGTCAAGGATGTGGATATCAAGGCCGGTAAAACCACCAGCCTCTCGCAAGTTTTGCAGAAAGACAATAATGTGATTATTATGCCTACCACTGTTGGAACGCCTCCCGAAGAAATCCAGAAAGGGCAGGAAGCATCTGCCAGCGCGAACACCGGCACTCTGTACGGTGTGGCGCGGGAATCGGGCGGACAGAAACTGGACAGCGTCATGATCGATTGCTGGCTGGGAGGTCAATATGTGGCTTCCGGCAGATCGGATCCCGACGGTAGCTACCTCATCCGCGACCTCATGCCTGGAAAGTACTACATTGAGGCTTCCCTGCAGGGATACGAGACCTGGGTGAAACAGGATGTTGCCATCAAAAGCGGCCAAGCCAAAAAACTGGATATCCGGCTTGAACGGGACGTTTTGCAGCCGTTGCCTGCCAAACTTCATATTCGCGGTGGGCGGGCCAACGAGGTGATTTACACCGTGGACGGCATGAGCGCGTACAGTTCCGCGATGCAGATCCAGCCTGGCGTTACCTCATTCTACCCGCCGGATTGGAACACCGAGGATTACAACGCCATCACGCCCAATATCTACCACAGCCCCCTGACCGATCCGCTTTCCACCTTCTCTATCGATGTGGACACCGCCTCCTACAGCAATATCCGCCGGATGCTCAACCAGGGCCAGCTCCCCACGCCCAATACGGTCCGTACCGAAGAGATCCTGAACTATTTCGATTACGATTACCCCCAGCCCAAAGGCGAACATCCCTTCTCCGTCTACACCGAAATGGGCGTCTGCCCCTGGAACCAGAAGCACAACCTGGTGCACATCGGCATCCAGGGCCGCAAGATCGACATGAGCCTGGCTCCGGCCAACAACCTCGTCTTCCTGCTCGACGTTTCCGGTTCCATGGACATGCCCAATAAGCTCCCGCTGGTGAAGCAATCCATGCAACTTCTTCTGGAAAACCTGCGTCCCCAGGACCGCATCGCCATCGTGGTCTATGCCGGAGCAGCCGGATTGGCGCTGCCTTCGACTTCCGGCGAAGATAAGGTAAAAATCTCCGCCGCCATCAACAACCTGGAAGCCGGAGGTTCCACAGCTGGCGGAGCGGGCATCCAGCTGGCCTACAAGACCGCGGTGGAAAATCTGATCAAGGGCGGCAACAACCGCATCATCCTTTGCACCGACGGCGATTTCAATATCGGCGTCTCTTCGGATGCCGACATGACCGAACTGATCGAGAAAAACCGCGACAAGGGCGTCTTCCTTACCGTTTTGGGCTACGGCATGGGCAATTACAAGGACAACCGGCTGGAACTTCTGGCGGACAAAGGCAACGGCAACTACGGCTACATCGACGACATTTCCGAGGCCCGCAAGGTGCTGGTGAGCGAAATGGGCGCCACGCTCTTCACCATCGCCAAGGACGTGAAACTGCAGGTGGAGTTCAATCCCGTGCACGTAAAGGCTTACCGGCTGATCGGCTATGAAAACCGGCTGCTACGCGACGAGGACTTCAAGGACGACACCAAAGACGCCGGTGAATTGGGCGCGGGACACTCCGTGACCGCCCTCTACGAGATCATTCCCGCCTCCTCAATAGAGGATATCCCGGGCATCGACCCCCTCAAGTACCAGGATTCCAAAATCACCGACGCGGCGCTCAAATCGCCCGAGGTCATGAACGTCAAACTTCGCTACAAACAGCCCGACGGCGATACCAGCATCCCTCTGGAAACGCCCGTTTACAACAAAACGCTGGGCCTGGCCGACGTCTCGCAGACCTTCCTCTTTTCCTCGGCAGTCGCAGGCTACGCCATGCTGCTGCAAAACAGCGAATACAAGGGCAGTCTGACCTGGGATATGGCGCGGACCCTGGCCACCGAAAACATAGGCGCCGACAATGACGGCTACCGCAAGGAGTTTCTGCAACTCATCAGCAAAGCGGAAAACCTGATGCGGGAAAATCGGCCCGACTGATATCGGCCTTGCACTATGAACAAAGAAGAGCAGGTTTGTCGCCTGCTCTTCTTTTTATGACTTTGTTAAGGGCTTATGGATTAAATGCCCTCACCCGGTAAAACGCTCTTCCAGATTCAGCGGCTTCCGAATATTGAAGTCCGGAGGTCGCACCCAGGAGCAGAAAACTGCCATCGGGGCTCGCGGCTTTGTAGATCTTGTATCCCGAGGCTCCAGATACAGGATTCCATTGCAGCAGAAGATTGCCGCCAGATACCGATACCGACACTTGCGGAGCTGCCAGAACCGGACCAC
>DAHVPC010000064.1 GCA_027318475.1 Candidatus Cloacimonadota bacterium
CCTTTCCGCATTACAATCCGCCCGAACCGCCCACGATCCCCAAACTGTTTGCTGAACTGGCAGACGACGGCAATCGCATCGATCTGTGGTGGGATAACCGCAGCGAGTTCTCCTACGATTTCAAGACAGTCAGCACTGGGATAATCGGCTGGCAGGATCCCAACAGCCCGGCCTTCAAACCCTCTCTGGACAGCGACCCGCTGTCGGTGGACTGGAGCAACTTTCCGCTGGAATTCCAACCCCGGCTGAACGATCCGACATTCAAATTCAACATGAACGCGCTGGTTAATCCCTATACAGGATACCGGCTGCGCCACGATTTCCAGGGCTACACGGTGTGGGGCAGAAGCGGCAGCGGTTCGCAGGAAGATTGGTCGATGATCGAGCGCTGGGATAAAGAGGACACCGCCACCGACCGCGCGGACTATCTGGTGAACTGGAACAGCCCGCATGCCGACTCCATGTTTGTGGATTTCGGCGGATATCTGGGTGTGGATAAAGGCCTGCCCAATCCCGACGAGTGGCCGCAAAGCTCTCAATATGGGGAGTTCACCCGCTATGATGAGAACTATTTCCTGGCTCCCAATCCCACGGATAGTTTCAACGGCTTCCCTTTGTATGATCCTGCTGTGGAGTGGAGTCCAGCCTTGGAGGCGCAGGCGGAGCAGATCGCCAGTGAACATGCCAGCTTGCCCGATGAGCTGATCCAGAGGCTGCAAGCCAGGCTGTTCAAGCATCCGGAGCTGCGCGAGGACGTGTTTTACCAGCTCTACGATACCAAAATGATCCCCTTGCCTGGTTTGGGCGGCCAGGTGGCGATCCCCACTGCGCCTGGAGACACGCTGGCGCTTTGGGATCTGCGCAACAAACGCCTGGCAAGGCGCTGTTATACCGCCAGCATTCTTTATCCGCGCAAAGGCATGGAGTACTATGTGGCTGTCACAGCCTATGACCGCGGCATCCCTTCCAACGATCTCAATTTCCTGGAAACCGGGCGCGACAGCGATGCCAACATGCTGGTCTTTTTCCCGGGCACCCTCGCCAAGACAGCGATGGATAACATCTACGTGGTCCCCAATCCCTATCTGGGGCGCAGCAAATTCGACGGCCGCAGGGAAAACGACAGCCAGGGCGACAAGAGCCGGCGCCTGTGGTTCGTGAATCTGCCGGAGCGCTGCAAGATCCGCATCTATACTTTGGCGGGCGATCTGGTGCGGGAACTGGACCACGACGGCGCTTACCAGGCGGACGTGATCACGGTCTCCAAAGCCGCGACCTCAGGGCTTGCCGCCAGCGGAATGCAGGATTGGGACCTGCTTTCCAAACACCGGCAGATCATCGCCCCAGGGGTGTATCTCTATGCGGTGGAGAACAAAGCCAATAAGCAGACCAAGGTGGGTAAGTTCGTTATCATCAAATGAGGGCTGGAATGGCCGGAACAATATGTTCACCGGGTTTTTTTGCCACAGAGAAAGCCGATGATAGCGGAGAGAAGATTTCTCAAAACAGAAGGACGGAGGGACAGAGGATAAGGGTATGCAGGTGAACGCAGTGTTCGAAATATGGCTCTTTTCCAAACCGAGTGGGTAAGCCCTGGAGGGTGCGGCACACTGTCCTGCTCTGCCTGAAATGGTTAGCCGAATGTCTGTCGCGCCCTCCGGGGCTCAAATGTTTTGTCGGTATTACATTCCGGGGGGCTTCGCTTACCACCCCACAAACTCGCTGCGCTCCTTTGTGAGGACCCCGGTTCGCTCGCACCCACCGCTATGATCTGCCGCACCCTCCGGGGCTTACCTACTTGATTTGATGGAGAGACAAAAAAGGAAGGTGAATACGGATACTCACCTTCCCTTTTATTATCGTGGAATGAGGGTTTAGATCAGGCCTTGATCCATCATCGCGTTGGCGACCTTGATGAATCCCGCTACGTTGGCGCCTTTCACATAGTTCACGAAGGAGCCGTCCCTGCCATAATTCAAGCACTGGGCGTGGATGGCTTTCATGATGCCGTGCAGTTTTTCGTCCACTTCTTCACGTGTCCAGGAAATGCGCATAGAGTTTTGGGTCATTTCCAGCCCAGAGGTGGAAACACCGCCGGCGTTAGCCGCTTTGCCAGGTCCGTAGAGGATCTTGGCGCCGAGGAACACTTCCACGCCTTCCAAGGTGGTGGGCATGTTAGCGCCTTCGGAAACGCAGATGCAGCCGTTTTTGATGAGGGTTTTGGCCTCTTCGCCGTTGATCTCGTTCTGAGTGGCACAGGGTAGGGCGATCTGGCCGGGAATGCTCCAGGGGCGCGCTCCCTCGTAGTATTTCACGCCAAATTCATCGGCGTATTCTTTGATCCTGCCGCGGCGGACGTTCTTCAGTTCCATCAGGTAGTCCCACTTTTCGCCCTTGATGCCGTCGGGATCGTGGATGAAGCCGTCGGAATCGGACGCGGTGACCACCTTGCCGCCCAGCTGGTTGACCTTCTGGATGGCGTATTGGGAGACGTTGCCGGAGCCGGAAACGAGGACTGTCTTCCCTTCGATGCCTTCCTTCTTGGTGTTGAGCATCTCTTCGGCGAAATAGACGGTTCCATAACCCGTAGCTTCAGGCCGGACAAGGCTTCCGCCCCATTCCAGGCCTTTACCGGTGAGCACGCCGGTGACTTCGTTGGTGATCTTCTTGAACATACCATACATGAAGCCGATCTCGCGCTTGCCCACGCCGATATCGCCTGCCGGGACGTCGGTGAACTGGCCGATGTGGCGGTAGAGCTCGAGCATGAAGGAATGGCAAAAACGCTGGACTTCCTCATCGGAACGCCCGCGGGGATTGAAGTCCGAGCCGCCTTTGGCGCCGCCCATAGGCAGGGTGGTGAGGCTGTTCTTGAAGATCTGCTCGAAACCGAGGAACTTCAGGATGCCCAGGTTTACGCTGGGGTGGAAGCGCAAGCCGCCTTTATAGGGGCCGATGGCGCTGTTGAATTCGATGCGGTAGCCGCGGTTGACCATCACTTCGCCGCTGTCGGTCTGCCAGGGAACGCGGAAAATGATCACCCGTTCAGGTTCGACGATCCTGTCCAGGATCTTGGCTTTCGTGTACTGGGGATTGGATTCATAAACGTCCCAGATTGTTTCGACCACTTCTGTGACCGCCTGGATGAATTCCGGCTGGTCAGCGTTTTTGGCGGATACTTGATGGAGAAATTCGTGTTTTGTCATTTAACATACCTCCATGGTATTATTTAACACGCTTATCTAATTTTGTTGTATCAGGCCATAGCCTGCGTTCCCTTTACTAGGTGATTTGTAAACAAAACCTGATGATCGGGCGCAGGAAATTTACTTAATTATGACGGCGTTTTTCCCGTCAAATAAAAACTTCATATTCCGGGGAGTTTTTTTAACCTGGAAATACTCCCCTTCCTTCATGGTCTCCAGTCCGGCCAGGTAATCCCAAGCCAGGTAGTCGTTTGCGGCCTTATCCCAGACTGTGAGGTAGCCGACGTTCATGGAAAACAGGTTGTGGAAGAAGTGGGAACCATGCGAGGCTTCGATGGACATGTTGGGCAGCACCACTTCCACGATGATCTGGGCGTTGCAGATCTGGCTCCAATTGACGGGAATCCCCAGGAAGCGGTCGCTGGAGCCCCAACGCCCGGGTCCGATCAAGACATATTTGAGGTTGCTGTTGCGCATATCCTGGTTGAGGGCGTCCAGTTCCCGCGCCATTTCCTCTGTTTTGACGATGTCGAAGCGTTCGGGTGGGATGAAGATGATGGTGTCCAGATCTTCGTTGATCTCGCTGCCCAAAGCATAAGATGAGAAAACGATCAAATCCTGCTTTTGCTCCACATAGGTGTCCAGCGGTTGGGAATACTGATGGATGTTGACGGCGATGGGGCGGACCTGCAAGAGGTGGAAGGCGGCCAAGCCACTCTGGTCATCGACGTCGAAGGCGAATTCCATCTCGATCTCGCAGCCCAGGACTTCGCGTCCCAGGAGCAGCAGGTCGCGGATGATCGGGGCGAGCGGGTATTCCGCGAAATGCAGCAGCTTGCGGTAGGTGATCACCCTCGGCCCAGGAATATGGCGCCCGTCCTTGAATTCCTTGTTTTCGTAGTCCCAGACTGAAGAGAGCAGGCTAAGGCTGGTCTCGCAGAGTTTCTGGTTGATCCGCACTTTTTCCAGAGAGGCGTTCTCCCCGCTGATCAGATCGAACTCCGTGAGGGCTGGATTGATGGAGTAAAAATGGCGCTGGGCCGCCTCGACGATATCCGTGGCCTTGAACATGTCTTTATTGGGATACCGGGGGCAGAAAGCGAAGGTGCGTTCGCGCTCCACGGCAGTTTTGCCCAAGCCTGTGGAAAGGGTCACCACGCCGTCTTCGTGCGCCATGTTGGTTCCGGGATAAAAGTTGTAGGACTGCGCGACTCCGGAAACCAGGGGGTAAAACTGCTCCGCGTGGCTGGAACCGGCTACTTTCTGGATGATCACAGCCATTTTCTCTTCCCGCGAGGGTATATGCAGTTTCTCGCGATAAACCCGGGCCGATTTCTGAAACATGGAGGAATAGACCAGTTTGATGGCCTGGACCAGTTGCTGCTGGCGGATTTGTGGGTCGGGATTGCTATTGGGGATGAGATAAGTGCTGAAGACCCCGGCGAAGGGATTGGCGATTGAATCTTCCAATATGGAGGACGAACGGATAGCCAAAGGGAATGAGCCTTGGGCGATGATCTGCTCGATCACGGGAAAGACCAGGGGCGGCAAGGAACTGGCCAGAAACAGGGAGTCGATCTCCTCGTCGCTGATGTTGTCTTCATCGGTGAGCGCGGCCAGAGCGGGATTGTAGGCGATGAACTCGTCAAAAACGCCGGTGGCCAGGACTGCCGCTACGGGAACGCTGATCTGGACTTCGGGATATTTCTCGGTGATGTTGCTGTAACGGTTTAAAACGACGTTGAGGAAGGCCAGGCCGCGTCCTTTACCGCCGATGGAATCGTTGCCCACCTTGTAGATCAGGTTCAGGTGGAAGTCGCTTTCGCTGTTCCATTCCTGGATCTTTTCCCTTCTGCGGTAGGAGATGAGGGATTCGAAGACTTCGTTGAGGCGTTCGCGCAGCAGCCCGGCTTCGCCAATATCGCGGAATTTATCGGTGTAATGCGCCAAAGCAAGCTCGGCATGGGTGCGCAGCCAGTTGAAGATATGGCCGTTCTGGTAGTGGAAAAGCAGGCTGGCGTCCGGCACGGAATTGATCTGGTGCACCAGCCCGATCAGCGATTCCGCTTCGGCGACGACGCTCTGGTCGGGCATGCGGAAAATGAATTTGCCAAAGCCGATCTCGTTTTCCAGCCAGCGCCGCAAACGGACCTTCAGACCAGGCAGGTCTTTGTAAAGGAACTCGCCTTCGTTGCTGGTGACGATATCGTGGTACATGGGGTTGAAACTCTGCAGCAGAAAAGGCAGGCTGGGCTTCTGTTTGCGGATGTACTGCAGAAAATGCAGGCCGCCGTCCCTGTGGGTTTGCCCCAGATAGTGGTAATTGACGTTGCTGATGATGCCCATGATGTAGGCGGAGTTTCTCTCGTAGAAAGCCACCGCCTCGTCGTATCCGTGCAGCAGCATCACGCGTGGCCTCGCGTTTATGTAGAGGCTCTTGTTCACGTCCTGGTGTTCGCGCAGGATCACGGCCTGGTTGAGGAGCATGACCTGTTCCTGCAAGAGGGGCAGAAACTGCGAATAATAGGGGATGAAGGTTTCCACCACCAGGATGATGGGTACGGGCAGCAGCTGGGTGTCATGCTCGATATTGCGCAGCGCTTCCTGTTGCTTGATGATGGCCAGCACGAGTTTGGAGTCCCCGTTCCAATAAAAGAAATCCTGGACGCCGCGCAACTCGTTCAGGTGGTTTTCGATGAACATCAGGTCCTGCGGTGCGCCCAACAGAAAGTAGATGGGTAAATCAGGCTTGAGTTTCTTGATCGAATCCACCAGGTCCAAAGCGATGGAGCGCATCGAAGCCAGGTGGATGATGATAATGTCGATCTGCTCCAGTTCCAGAAGCTTCATGGTGCTTTCCAGCGAGGAGGAATGATAGATGGAAGGCTGGGTGATCAGGTTCATCAGGTGAAAATCCTCAGCCACCTGTTCCGCCAGAAAACCGTCCACTTCAAATACGAAGGAATCGTAGAGCGAAGCGACCATCAGGATGTGCTGTACCCGGTAGGGCATCATGGCATCGAGCAGTTCCAGTTCGTTGGACCAGTAATTGGATGCGATCATCTCAAAATCCCGCCAAATCTCTGTTCATGATTATCCTGCCTGTCCGCCGCGTCATTTGTGGATCACGGCCATGCCCGTCTTGCCGTCCATGCGGACAACCAGAGGGTGGTCGAATTCCAGATGGACGAAGAACGATCCGCGCTCCACCTCAGGCTGCTGATACAACCAGTCCACATCCACGAAATCCGTGCTGGACACGAAGGGTATCGTGAAATAACCCACGTTCATCGCCACCAGGTTGTGGAAGAAATGCGTTCCCTGCGAGGCTTCCACGATGAAATCGCGCAGCCCGGTCTCCAGGATGACTTTGGCCCGGTTGATCTGCGGCCAGCGCACCGGGATGCCTAAAAACTTGTCGCGCGAACCCCAACGCCCTGGTCCGATCAGGATGTAGCGTTTGCCCTGCCTGGCCATGGATTCGTTGAAACGCTCGATCTCCTCCTGCATCTCAATGGTTTTCGTCTTGTCGAATCTGCGCGGATCGAGGTAGATGATATCGGTGAGTTCGTTGATCACGCCGTTGCCCATGCCGTGTTCGGTATACATCAGGAGCTGGCTCTTGTCCAAAGTGGAGGGGTCGATCCTGTAGGCGTCCGTATTTACGGAAAGGGGGCGCACCTGCAGGATGTAGAAGGTTGGTTTGTGGTTGTATTCCTCGTTGTAATCGAGGTTGACGGCGAATTCGATCTCCACGGGGATGCCCAGGGCGATTTCGCCGATTTCCAGAAGTTCCTCCACGATCTTGGCCAGGGGGAAGTAGTTGTATTTGAGGATGCCGGAGAAGGTGAGGACTTTCAAGCCCCGCTCCTCAAGGTTATCGGTCAGGCGGTAGTTCTCATAATCCCAGACGGAGGCCAGATACCTGAGTACGCCATGCTTTTCGGCGTCTTTAAGCGTGAGTTTGGCCAGCGTGATCTCCTCGCCCTTGGTGAGGTCGAAGTCGTTCAGGGCCAGATCCAGAGCGTAGAATTCCTTCTGCGCGGAGCGCACCATTTCGGTCTGGGGCAGCATCTCCGTCTCCGGATACTTGGGGCAGAAACGGAAGTTCAGTTTGCCCTCGACCACCGATTTACCCAGGCCCAGTGCCACGTTGGCGATCCCGTCGGTGTGCAGCATATAGCTGGTGGGGTAAAAGTTGTAGGATTGCGCGACGCCGGAAACATGCGGGTAATAGAAGCTTTCGCCCTTGAGCGAGCCTACCGTTTCCTGGATGATGACCGCCATTTTCTCCTCTTCCGCCTTGAAATTCAGGGCTTCCAGGAAGTTGCGCGCGTCGCTCAGATACACCGATGAGAACACCAGTTTGATGGCGTCCATCAGTTGCCGCAGCCGGTACATCTTGTCCGGATGGTTGTTCGGCAGCATGAAGGTGCGATACACGCCAGCCAGAGGTTGGGCCTGGGAATCTTCCAGCAGGCTGGACGAGCGGACCGCGATGGGATAATGGACCCCATCCAGGTAGATTTCGAGGCGCTGGACCAGCAGCGGAGAGAGCGTGCCGCTGATGAAGATGGCGTCGATTTCCTCATCGGTCTTGCCCTGCACCCGTTCCAGGATCTCGTTGGATTCCACGAAGCGGTCGAACTCGTTGGTGCCGATGATGGCGGTGCTGGGCAAGGAAATGCTGATGTCCGTGAATTTCTTCTCGAAATCCATGGTCACGAGCAGGGCGTTGAGAAAGGCCAGCCCGCGCCCTTTGCCGCCCAACGAACCTTCCGCCAGCCTGATGATCTGGTTCATTTCCGTGAGCGAAACGGCGTCGAAATTGATGATCTTGCCCCGGTTCTTATCGATGCGGACGGTGCGGAAAGTGTGGTGCAGAAACTGCCGCAATTCCTCCTTGCTGGCAAAATCCTCGATCTGCATGGGCCGGATGCGTTTGGCGATCTGCACTTCCCCGTGCGCGATCAGCCAGTTCGAAAAGTGGTTGAACTTGCTATGGAAAACCACCGATTCTTCCGGTACGCGCAGGATCTTATCCTCAAATTCGGCGATATTGGCGGCTTCGTCGATCA
This sequence comes from Candidatus Cloacimonadota bacterium, assembly GCA_027318475.1. Lineage (GTDB taxonomy): Bacteria > Cloacimonadota > Cloacimonadia > Cloacimonadales > Cloacimonadaceae > Syntrophosphaera. The sequence goes on from DAHVPC010000064.1 coordinate 8,285, forward strand.
CCTCGCCGGCATTGTTGCGAAACACGAAGTTGCCGAAACCGAGGTTGTAGACCATAAAGTTACGCAACTGGGCGAAGAGGTTTTTGGAATTCTTGGAGAGGAAATGCACGCCCAATTCTTCGGCGTTGGCGGCGTTGTGCTCTTCCGAGGATTGCAGGATCATGGGCAGGTCGTGGTTGTTCATTTTGATGTGGCGGATAAGTTTGATCCCGGCCTGGGGATCGATCTCGCCATCGATCTTGTAGCGGACGTCCGAGATCAGGCAGAGCAGATAATCCTTGTATTTGTGATAGGCTTCCATCGCTTCTTTGTAATCGTGCGCGAGGATCACCTTGGGCCGGATGCGCATGCGCAGGCGCTTGTTGATGTCACTCACCTCTTCCTCGATCAGTTTTTGCGTCTGGCGCATGATCGCGCTGTAGAGGGAAGGCAGGAACATGGAGTAGTAATGCACGGAATCCTCCACCAGGAGGATCACGCGAACCAGGCCGTGCGTGGTGTCGAAGTCCACGTTCATCCTGTCCTCGATGTTTTTCACCATCGCCAGAAATAGCTTCGTATCTCCATTCCACAGGAAAACGTCGTCGATAAAGCGCTTGTCTTCAGGGTGGTTTTCCCAGATGATGTAGTCCGAGGCGACGTTGAGTAGCAGCAATACAGGCAGGTCAGGATGGTCGGCTTTGATCAGTTTTGCCAGTTGAAAGGGCCCTATTTCTCCGATCCGCATCATTGTGATCACCAGGTCAAAACTCCGCTCCCGCAGTTTGGCCAGAGCGTCGGCGCCCGTCGGAACACTGGTTATCCGGGGCGCGGTAGTCAAATTTAACTGCCTGTATTCGCCGAAGATCTGCTCCGAAAGCCGTCCATCCTGCTCGAAAATGAACGCGTCGTAAAACGTGGATACCAGCAGGATGTCGCGTACCCGCCGCTGCATCAACTGGTGGAATATGTCTTCGCCGAACTTGAACTTGTTGTAGAAGTAATTGAGCTCTTCCATCCGCATGGCTGGCACCTCGCAATCGCAAAATCTGTGTTGCGAATACGCTGGAGAAGCGGTGATTGTGTCAATAGAAAAATGCGATCCGCCCATTTCCTGAACCTCAGAATTTTTTACCCGCTCTTACCTGGGAAATGCCAGATTCCGCCAGCAGTAAAATGAAAGCGGTATTGCTGTAAGGCCAGGCTGGAAAAAGGCTAAAAGGTAAATCTGGCCATTTTGCAGTTGACAGAATACGCCATTCCATCCAGCTACCCCTTAGCAAAACGATCGACCCGGCCGCATTGGGAGTTCCCATTCCCGCCCGGTCATTCCACAGGAGCAAAATCATGATAAAAGACGCCAAATTCGGCACGCTGCTGATCCACGCGGGGCAAAAGCCGGATGCCTTGAACGCTGTGATTCCGCCTATCTATCAGACCTCCACGTTCACCTTCAAGGACGCCCAGAATGGAGCCGACTGCTTTGCCGGCGAGAGCGACGGCTATATCTACACCCGGCTGGGCAATCCCACCGTCAGGGTGCTCGAGGACGCCATGGCGGCCCTGGAAGGCGGTTTTGGCGGCATCGCCACATCGAGCGGGATGGCTGCCGTGACCACAGTTTACCTGGCCTTTCTTTCCGCGGGAAGCCACATAGTTTCCACGGACGCCGTCTACGGAGCGTCTCGCAGCGTTTTGGAAAAGCACTTTTCGCGTTTTGGCGTGGAATCCAGTTTTGTGGACACCAGCGATCTGGCCTTGGTGGAGTCCGCGCTGCGGCCCAACACCAAACTCCTGTACATCGAAACGCCAGCCAACCCCACCATGGCCATCACCGACATTGCCGCCTGCGCCAGGCTCTGCGCGGATAAAGGGATCAAACTTGTGGTGGACAACACTTTTTGCTCGCCATACCTACAGCAGCCTTTAGCATTGGGCGCCGACGCCGTTTTGCACTCCATCACCAAATTCATCAACGGACATGCCGATGTGGTGGGCGGCGTGATCGTCACGAAAACGGAGTCTGACCACAAACTGCTTTACAACATCATGACCAGCATGGGGCCGAACATGGATCCGCATCAGGCTTTTTTGGTAATCCGGGGGCTAAAGACCCTCGGCATCAGGATGGAACGCGCGATGGCCAACGCGGTGAAGATCGCTCAGTGGCTGGAACAGCATCCCGCAGTGGCTTGGATCAAGTATCCAGGATTGCCCTCGCATCCCCAGTTTGCCCTCGCGCAGCAGCAGCAGGAAGGACCCGGGGCGATGATCTGTTTCGGACTCAAGGGTGGATTCGAGGCTGGCAAGAAACTGATGGACAACGTCACTGTCGCCGCTCTCGCCGTTTCCCTGGGCGGGGTGGAAACCCTCATTCAGCATCCAGCTTCGATGACCCATGCCAAAGTGAGCGCCGAAGCCAAGCTTCGGGCTGGGATCACTGACGATCTGGTCCGATATTCCGTGGGCATCGAGGATGTATCCGACCTCATCGCCGATCTGGAAAACGCTTTGTCACACGTTTCACAATAGACCGGTCAAAATGCCTGCAACAAAGGCGGTAATTCTACCGCCTTTTGTTATTCCTCTGTGTTTATTCGTGTATCCTACTGCCGTCTATGCTCGGGCGTCAATTGATCTTGATCGCCTTGGTGCAAACGCTCCTCCCCAACTGGCTGGCCCTGATCAGATATACGCCATTGGAACACCTTGTACCCGCAGCGTCGGATCCATCCCAGAGCAAACATTGCCCGGGAGCTGCTTGAAATCTGCGGATCAATTGTCCTTTCAGGTTATAGATCCCAACTTCGATGTCGCTATTTTTTACGCTTTGTAGTGAGATATTGGCCGCACCGGAGAATGGCTGCGGGTAAACTTTCAGCTGCAGACCTGTATAGGCTGGGGCAGTCTCGTCGTCATTGCCGGTAAAGGTCTGCCAAACATAGGAGATTTTGTAGCTGTCTTCCCAGACGGAACCAAAATCTTGTTCGATCAGTTCTGCCAGGTTTCCGTTGGCATCGTAGTAATAATTGTAATATTCTGCCGGAGTCCATTCACCTTGCCAGAAATCTCCCGCGACGTTGTTCAGTACGTTAGTTCCGGTATTCCAAAAAAACGTGGTATGCCAAGAATACTCCCAATCCGTTCCTGACGGCTGGCTGTCAATTCTGTCGTACAGCATGCCCCAATGGGCGTTGTAATCGGTTTGCCACTCGCAATTGGCGTTGTAAACATAATCCATATAGGCAGTCCCGTCGCTGGAGTCGGCAGCTTCGTAACTGAATTGCTGGTAGGAATAGTTCACCCAATTCAAAGAGTCTGCAGACTGTTGCCAAAACGACGTGATAAGGCGGCCCTGGGCATCGGCTTGATTAGTAGCTTGGCCGAATAGAACCTCCCCGCCCAGATCCTCCCAATCGAATATGGCTGATAAGGAATTGCCGCTGTAATAGTAATGGCTGCGATACACCGGTTGCTCAACCGATGAGGAAACATCATAGCTGTAATAATGGGTCAAACGGTCTTGATCGTCAAATAGGGCGACTGCCCGGTTGGTGAGATCATAGTTGCCATCCAGAAGATTGAACGATTTCCTTTCATTGACCTTGCCCGCGGCATTGCGGGTATATACATAGGATTCGCTGGGCAGCCAGTTGTTCTGGATATTCCAGGAGACGCGCAGGGAATCTGGCTTGGAAGTGAAGGTCGAAGGATAATAGAAATCCCACTTGCCGATGGGGACCCAGGTTCCCGCGTCGCAATAATAATCGGTATATTGCGCCAAGCGGTAAGAGCGGTTGCTTTGTGGCGGGAACGTGGGCCTCGGATGCGCAGCTGGCGCAAACATATCTCCACTCAGATATACACAGGGCAGCAGGATCACAAGCAGCGTTAGAGTCAGCTTATTCATTTGATACCTCTTAAAGAAAAAATCTATAACTGCAAACTCACTCCAGTGTCAAGACAAATCTTGGAGATTGGTCAAACATACCGGTTTTCTGGCGGACATTCCCCCAAAACCAGATGTTTTGATGCCATTGCTTACCTTCCATGTCCTGCGAAAGCCCGGGTCAATCCGCAAATGTTGAGAATGGGATGCCTTCCCAGTTTATGCGCCGACGCTTTCGTTACCATTGTGCTGTCATTGCGCGCTCATTGCGGGTTTCGTCCGTAATGAGTGCGCAATGACAGCGCAGTAGTAACGGGTGCGGAGTGAATTCCGGCGTGGGTTGTTGTTTGTAAGTCTGGCTGGATCCGATACCTTGCGCCCAAGAAGCGCAGGCCTGGGGATCATGTGCGTCCGCGATAGTGATTTCCGTAAAAAATCCGTACAATGGCGAAAAAGGCGGAGAATTCATTCTCCGCCTACACATTTTGTATATTACAGGATCACTTCATCAGGAGCATCTTGCGGGTCTGGCTGCGGCCGTTCAGATCCAGCCGGTACATGTACAGTCCGGAGCTGACCCCCGCACCCGTTTCATCCTTGCCATCCCATACGACGGCATGGTTTCCGGCGCTTACCTCGGCATCCAGCAGCGTGCGCAGCAGCTGGCCTTTCAGGTTGAATACCGTCAGCCGGGCCTGGCCCCTGTCACTGGCGCTGAAAGAGATCGTAGTCTCAGGATTGAAGGGATTGGGATAGTTCTGCGCCAGGTGGAACGGCGCGGCCAGGATAGGATCGTCGTTGGCGACGTAGGGCGGCACAGTGGTGAATTTGACCGCCAATCCAGCCTGCAAGGGAGTTGCCGTGGGCGGGTAGAAATTAGAGTGGGAATACGCGAGGCCCACAGTTTGCGTGTGGTTTTCGATGCCCACGGTGCAGTAATTGGTGGTGGTGCCGGGATTGTCCACGGTGTGGTATTGGAACACGATATCGCCGTCTCTTCCAGTCTGGGGGTACAGGATGATCTGGAATTTCTCCAGCGAGGCGCCGTCCATCAGGTCGATGTTGTATTGTTTGTAGGCGTTGTTCCATTGCACGATGTAGCGGTTGTTGGCGGTATCATGCCACCTGATCAGGCGCATGTTGTTGAAGATGCCGTTTCCTTCATTGTCCACGCCGGTTTTCATGCCCTTAAGGTCGTCCCAAT
>DAHVPC010000065.1 GCA_027318475.1 Candidatus Cloacimonadota bacterium
GTGCTGCGGATTTGAGTAACTCTCAACTTCATTTCTCCTCCTGCCCGGTGATCTCCGCGATGGTTTTGTTGCGCAGCCTGGCGATATCGGCCAGGGTCCGCATGGATTTCAATCCGGAGATGGTGGCTTTGACTACGTTGCAGGGAGTGTTGGAACCCAGGGATTTGCACAGGATGTTCTGGATACCGGCAGCCTCAAAGATGGCGCGTGCCGTTCCGCCGGCTATCACTCCAGTACCTGCGGCGGCTGGTTTCATCATTACCCGGCTGGCTCCATACCTTGCGACTATCTCGTGCGGAATGGTGCCTTTGATGATCGGAACGGTGAACATGCTCTTTTGGGCTCGTTCCTTGGCTTTGCGGATGGCATCGGCGATTTCATTGGCTTTACCGCTGCCTACGCCGATCTTTCCAGCCTTGTCGCCGATGACGACAATCGCGCTGAAACTCATGTTGCGCCCGCCTTTTACAACCTTGGCAACGCGTTTGGTCTCGATTACTGTCTCTACCAGTCTTTCTTCGTCTGTATTATTGTTACGTTCGTAATTCACACTGTTCTCCTATCAGAAATCAAGTCCGGCTTTGCGCGCGCCGTCAGCCAGGGCCTTTACTCTGCCGTGGTATTTGTAGCCGGCACGGTCGAAACACACTTTGCTCAAACCGGCGGTCAGGGCTTTTTCACCCAATTTCTGGCCGACCTGGAAACTCTGCTCGGTTTTCTTGGTTTTAGAAGCAAGCTCCAGATCCTTGCCCTTGCTGGAAGCGGACACCAGGGTCTTGCCCGTGGTATCGTCGATGATCTGGGCGTAGATGTGCTTCAAGCTGCGGAATACTACCAGGCGCGGACGTTCGGTTGTGCCGCGCAAGTGTTTGCGGATGGCTGCTCTGCGGCGGGTTCTGAGGGCGTTTTTTATAATGCTGCTTTGTTTAATCATTTCCAGTCCTCACTTACTTCGATCCGGCTTTTCCGGCCTTAATGGTGACGTGCTCGTCTTCATAGCGGACGCCTTTGCCCTTGTAATTTTCGGGAGGACGGCAGGCACGAACTTCAGCGGCGAAATGGCCGACGAGCTGTTTGTCGATGCCTTTGATCCGGATAATGCTCTGTAAATCGCTGCGCGTGCCCTTGGAGCGTGGTACGGCTTCGGCTTCGACGGTGAGTCCTTCAGGGATCTCCATCAAGATGTCGTGGGAGTAGCCCAGGGACAGTTTCAACCAGGGGCCCACCCGTTCTGCCGAATAACCTGTTCCGATCACATTGAGGGTCTTCAAGTAGCCGTCGGTTACTCCGGTGACCATGTTTTGGATCAAAGCCCGGGTCAATCCATGCAGGGCGCGCTGAGATTTGCTTTCATCGCTGCGTTTCACGTGCAGGACTCCGGATTCCGTTTCGATGCTGATTCCCGGCATCAGGGTATAGGATAGTTCGCCCAGCTTGCCTTTCACGCGGACTGTTTCCTGCTGGACGTCCACCTTGACCGTAGGATCGAACTTGACAGGAGATTTTCCAATACGAGACATAACTCCCCCTACCAAACCTTACAGATATATTCTCCGCCTACGCGTTTTTGCCGGGCGTCGCGATCCACCATCACACCCTGTGAGGTGGAGATGATCGCGCAGCCGGTGTTATTGTACACGCTGGGGATGTCATCTGCTTTAACATAAACTCGGCGTCCGGGCTTGGAGATCCTCACCAGTCCCTGAATGACGGGCGCGCCGTCGTTGGTGTAGCGAAGATTTACCAGGATGCGTTTGTAGTTTATTTTCTTTTCCAAGTCCTTATCCAGAACCTGGACGCTGTTCACAAAATTCTCTGCGGCGAGTAGCTTCACCAACGCCTCGACGAGGCGGTTGTGATTCACATGCACCTGCGTATGACCGGCACGATATGCATTGCGGATTTTGGTCAATGCATCAGCTATCGGATCACTAACGCTCATTTATTTCCTCCATCTGTTACCAACTGGCTCTGGTGATCCCGGGTATGTGGCCCAGGGACGCGTATTTACGGAAGCACAGCCGGCACATGCCAAAATCGCGCATATAAGCCCGGGGGCGTCCGCAAATCTTACAGCGGTTGTATTTTCTTACTTTGAACTTCGGGGTTCGTTGTTGTTTCAAAATCAGAGATTTCTTGGCCATTTGTTCTCCTTACTCACTGCGCTGAAAGGGCATGCCGAGTTCTTTGAGCAATTCGCGGCACTCATCGTCGGTCCGTGCTGTGGTTACAATGTTGATATTCAAGCCACGGGTGGCGTCGATCTTATCATAGTCGATCTCGGGAAACACTGTCTGTTCCTTGAGTCCGAGCGAGAAGTTGCCCCTGCCGTCGAAAGAATCGGTTGGAATGCCGCGAAAATCGCGGATCCGGGGAATCACGATCGAAACCAGGCGGTCGAAGAATTCATACATGACTTCATCCCGCAGGGTCACTTTGCAGCCGATGGGCATTCCCTGGCGCAGTTTGAAGTTGGATATCGATTTCCGGGCTTTGGTGATGATCACTTTGCGGCCCGTGATCTGCTCCATGTCCTTCACCGCGTTGTCCAGGATGGCTTTATTCTGGGTGGCGCTGCCCACCCCCATGCTCACCACGATCTTGTCCAGACGGGGAACCTGGTGCGGGTTCTTGTACGAGAACCTTTTTTTCAACGTGGGGACAACGTCTTTCTGGAAGTGTTCTTTCATTCTATTCATGATTTCGCTCCTACAGCTCGTCCCCGGATTTCTTGCATACACGGACGCGATGGCCTTCCCGGACATGGATGACCGGCTTGGATACGGTATTCAGTTTTTCGTTAAAAAGCATCACATTGGAGGCATTCACCGGGGCTTCTTTGTGAATGATCCCACCCTGCGGATTGGTCTGCGTGGGCTTGCTGTGCTTCTTGATCATGTGCACCTTTTCCACGATCACCCGGTTTGTTTTGGGAAAGGCTTTGAGGATGCGTCCCTTTCTGCCTTTGTCGGCGCCGGAGATGACGATCACAAAGTCACCTTTCTTAAGTCTGAGTCTATCTGGCATCATAATCTCCTACAGCACTTCCGGAGCCAGGGAAACTATCTTCATATACTGGTGCTCGCGTAATTCGCGGGCGACCGGTCCGAAGATGCGGGTTCCCTTGGGATCGTGCTTTTCATCGATTATCACGGCCGCGTTGTCCTCAAAGCGGATGTAGGATCCATCAGGACGGCGGATTTCCTTCGCTGTGCGAACGATAACCGCGCGTTCCACGCTGCCTTTCTTTACTTTGCCACCTGGAGTGGCGGTTTTGATGGCCACCACTATGACGTCGCCGATGGTGGCATACTTTCTCTTGGTGCCGCCCAAAACCTTGATACACATGGCTTTTTTGGCACCGGAGTTGTCGGCGATATTCAATATCGTCTGGGCTTGAATCATTCCAAAACTCCCTTACTTGCTGCGCTCGACTATCTTGTGCAGAGCCCAGCGTTTGCGAGCGCTCATGGGGCGGTATTCCACGATCTGGACCACATCGCCCTCATGCGCTTCGTTGTTCTCGTCGTGAGCCATGAACTTCTTGTGGCGGCGCACGGTCTTTTTATATAGCGAATGGATGTATTGCCGTTGGACTCGGACCACGATGGTCTTATCGTTCTTGTCGCTGACGACAACACCCTGTTTGATCATCTTACGTGCTTGTTCCACAGTTAACCTCACTGCCTGTGCGTATTTTCGTTGATAATGGTATTGATCCGGGCGATATCCCTTCTCACCAGACGCAGCCTGTCCTTGCGGTCAAGCAGGTTTTTGGACTTCTGGAAGCGCAGGTTGAACAGTTCGACGCGCAGTTCCTCAAGCCGGGAATGCAGCTCATCTTTGGTCAGGGCGCGGATTTCTTCGATCTTCATAACTCCACTCCTTCACGGGCAATGATCCGGGTCAGGATCGGTAATTTATGCGAAGCCAAACGCATGGCCTCCTTGGCGATCTGCACGTCCACTCCCTCTATTTCGAAGAGGATGCGGCCGGGCCTGACCACCGCCACCCAATATTCCGGGGCGCCCTTGCCTTTGCCCATACGGGTTTCAGCAGGTTTGCGCGTGATCGGTTTATCGGGGAATATCCGGATCCACACTTTGCCGACACGTTTCATGTGCCTGGTGATGGCGATACGGGCAGCCTCGATCTGGCGGCTAGTGATGAAGGCGTCTTCAAGTGCGATCAAACCATAATCGCCGAAGTCTATATTGCTTCCAGTCCAGGACAGGCCGTTCCGCCTGCCTTTCATCATCTTCCTATGTCTTACTTTCTTTGGTGCTAACATTTACCTTCTCCTAACCCAGTATGTCGCCTTTGTAGATCCACACTTTGATCCCGATCACGCCGTAGGTGGTGTTTGCTTCCACGGTGGCGTAATCGATATCGGCGCGCAGGGTGTGCAACGGCGTGCGGCCCTGTTTGTAGCGCTCGGTGCGCGCGATCTCGGCTCCGCCAAGGCGTCCGGAGACCTGGACTTTCACGCCCTGAGCCCCTTCCTTGAGCACGTTGCGCATGGCCAGTTTCATGGCCCGGCGGAACGATACGCGCTCTTCGAGCTGGCGGCTGATCTCCAGGCCGACCAAGCGGGAATCCAACCACATCTTGTCGATCTGTTCGATGTTGATGGATACGGCGATCGGGGCCTTCCGGTTCTTGTTGATCAGAACGTTGAGTTCGTTGCGCAGACGGTCGATATCCTCGCCTTTCTTGCCAATGACCAAACCAGGTCGTGCCGTGTGGATATCGATGATGATGGAACTGGTTTTGCGGGAGATCTGAACCCGGGAAACCATCTTTTGCTCCAGGCGCTTGTGGATGTATTGGCGGATCTTGATGTCTTCCTGAAGGAAGTCCACATATGTGGAGCCTTGGGCGAACCAAATGGATTCGGTGTTTTTATTTACGCCGACGCGATATAAAATGGGGTGTATTTTCTGTCCCAAGGTGTTCCTCCTATTCCAGGGTCTGGATTTCCAGCGCGATATGGCAGGTCTGTTTACGGATCATAAAAGCCCGGCCATGGGATCTGGGCATGTAACGCTTCATCTGGGGTCCCGAATCGGCAGTTGCCAGGGTCACGTAAACCTGGCTGAGATCGATCTTGGGGTCCTTGACTTGGACGTTGGCGATGGCGGAATCCAATAGTTTGCCGATGGCCGTGGCGGCTCTGCGGCGTGAATAACGCAGGATATTCTGAGCATCGGTAACCCTCTTGTAGCGGATGGTGTCCAGCACCAGACGCGCTTTGCGGGCTGATCCGCGGGCAAATTGGAGTTTAGCGGTTGCTTCCATCATCTGCTCCTTTATTTAGCCTTGCTCTTTTTATCTTTATGTCCACGGTAGGTGCGGGTGGGCGAAAACTCTCCCAGCTTGTGCCCCACCATGTTCTCCGTAATATACACGGGTACAAACTTGTGTCCGTTGTGCACCGAGAATGTATGTCCGATAAAAGAGGGTATGATCACTGAACGGCGGGACCAGGTTTTGATCACGCTTTTCTTGCTTTCGGCGTCCAGGGCTTCCACTTTCCTCGGAAGGTAGTCATCTACGAAGGGTCCTTTCTTAACTGAACGTGCCATTATGTACTTCCCTTATCTCTTTTTAACTGCTTTCACGATGTATTTATCGGAATACTTGCGGGTCTTGCGGGTTTTGCCGCCCTTGGCAGGTTTGCCCCAGGGAGAGACCGGATGGCCGCCGCCTGAAGATTTGCCTTCGCCTCCACCCATGGGGTGGTCCACTGGGTTCATGGCCACGCCGCGAACTGTGGGGCGGATGCCTTTCCAGCGATTGCGTCCGGCTTTGCCGATCTGGATCAGGTTGTGATCCTGGTTGCTCACCGTTCCGATCGTCGCCAGGCATTCCTTGCGGATCAGATGGACGTCGTTGGAGGGCATCTTCACGTGCACGTAGTCGCCGTCTTTGGCCACGATCTGTCCGTAGGTTCCGGCTGAGCGGGCAATCTGGCCGCCGCGCCCTTTCTTCAGTTCGATGTTGTGCACCGAGGAACCCAGAGGGATCTTCTCCAGGGGTATGGCGTTGCCGAGTGCGATCTCAGCATCCGGACCGGACATCAGCTTCGCGCCCACTTCCAAACCGTCGGGAGCGATGATGTAGCGCTTTTCCCCGTCCAGGTAGTGCAGCAAGGCGATGCGGGCTGTGCGGTTGGGATCGTATTCGATCGAGGCGACCTTGGCCGGAATGCCGTGTTTGTCGCGCTTGAAATCGATCACGCGATAGTGGCGGCGATGTCCGCCTCCACGATGACGGCAAGTGATCCGGCCCTGGTTGTTGCGTCCGCCGGATTTGCGGACCGGCTTGAGCAGCGATTTTTCCGGGCTGTCGCTGGTGATCTCCGTAAAGGTGTAACCAGTGCGGAAGCGCAGGGTCGGAGTGGTGGGTTTATATTTCTTTATTCCCATGCTAAACCTCTCAAACCTCAAAATCGGCGATCTTATCGCCGGCCCTGAGGGTTACGATCGCTTTCTTCCAATCCGGGCGTTTGCCGTTGTATTTGCCCAGGCGTTTCGGCTTGCCCAGCATGCGGATCGTGTTCACGTCCAGCACTTTCACTGAAAAGATGTGCTCGATCGCGTGTTTGATCTCTATCTTATTGGCATTGATGCTCACCTTGAAGGTATAGGTGTTGCTGTTTTGCGCCAGCAGCTCGCTCTTCTCGGTGATGATCGGGGCAATCACAATATTGCGGGGATGGATCATAATGTCTATACCTCCTCAGCCTGCGGCGCACTGGTTTCCATTGCGCGGGCGCTATGGCGGCTTCCGTTGGAACCGAAGACCTCGGCCACCTTGTCAAGCGCGGACTGGGTCATCAGGATGTAACTGCTTTTCAGCACTTCGTAGGCGTGCAGGCTGTCCGCGCGGTCGGTCATAACGTCAGGCAGGTTGTTGAAAGACCTCACGGTCTCCACCTTGTGTCCTTCCGTGATAACCAGTTTGCGGCCTTTATCGGGTATGATCTTGACCAGCAGGTCCAGCGCCTGTTTGGTGCTTGGCGAGGCAAAATCGAGGTCTTCCACGATAAAGATGCGGCCGTCACGAGCCCTGTCGGTGAGCGCGACCTTAAGGGCCATGCGCTTCTTGGTGCGAGGGATCGGACGATACCAGTCCTTGGGCAGGATGGCGAAAGCCCGGCCGCCATGTACGCGGATCGGGGTCCGGCGTGAACCCTGGCGGGCGTTTCCGGTGCCTTTCTGCTTGAACAGCTTACGGGTGCTACCAGCGGTCATGGCGCGGTTCTTCTTTTGCACGGTGCCCTGGCGCTGGTTGCCCAGGAACATCGTGACCACTTCGTGCAGTAGGACCTTGGGGGAGTTCACGTCGACGTCGAAAACGCCGGACGGAAGCTCGATCTCGGCGATCTTTTCGCCTTGAGCGTTGAATTTCAATGCTTTGACCATCTTCCCCCCTACTTTTCCTTATGTATGGTGATCAAGGAGTTCCGATGTCCAGGCACCGCTCCCTTGACCATGATCAAATTCTGCTGGGCATCGACCTTCACCACCTGCAAGTGCCTGGTGGTGACTTTGACGTTGCCATGCTGGCCGGCCATCCGCACGCCTTTGAAAACGCGGGAAGGCTGGGCGCATTGCCCGATCGATCCGCCGCCGCGGAAGGATTCGTGGACGCCGTGGGATTGCATGAAACCGGCAAAGCCGTGGCGTTTCATCACACCGGTATAACCATGGCCGCGCGATGTGGAAGACACGCTGACGTTCTCATCGGGCGAAAAAATGCCCGCGGTGATTTCGCTGCCTACTTCATAGGCATCGATAACCTGGCCGAAGGCTGGGCGGAATTCACGCAGGTAACGGTAGGCCGGGGTCTGGTTTTTCTTGAAGTGGCCGGCGTCGGGACGCTTGACTTTCTTTTCGGCGAGCTCTTCGTAGCCCAGCTGCAGGGCTTCATAACCATGCACTTCCTTGGTGCGTTTGCAGATCACGCGGCAGGGGCCTACCTGGATCAAGGTAACCGGGATCACCTTGCCATCGGGATCAAACACCTGGGTCATGCCAATTTTCTTTCCTATTAATCCCAACATGCTCAACTCCTCGTATTGGCCTTGATCTCCACATGCACGCCGGCAGGCAGATTCAGCTTCTTCAGGGCGTTGGTGGTCTGCTGCGTCGGGTTCATGATATCGATCAGCCGCTTATGTACCAGCATCTGAAATTGATCCTGGGATTTCTTGTCCGCGTGGGGCGAACGCAGGATCGTGTACAGGGTCCGGTCGGTGGGAAGCGGAATCGGGCCAATGACCTTGGCTCCGGTGTTGCGCGTGCTTTTCACTATTTCCGCCACGGATTGATCCAGTAAACGATGGTCATACGCCTTAAGCTTGATCCGGATTCGGTTTTCGGATTTACTCACGGGTTCCTCCACTATTCAGGCAGAAGTCGCCTTGCGGGCCAAGCGCTTGGCCCGAAGGGCCGCTTGGCCGCGCCGAAACTCTTTCTGCTGAGTTGGCTTCGTTGGTTGTAGGGTATAAAGCTGATGCTTCTACCGCGGCGATACTCCGGGGAGTATCCCATAAACAGGATAACATCGTTCCTCCTAAAGAACTATAAGCCCCTGCAATAATTGGGACTTGTGCTATACGATCAAGTTAAATCAAGTCAGTGGAGCCAGACTTTTTCTACTCCCCAAATCTGTCAATACCTTTTTTTATATTTATTTTCTCCCGCTTGAACTATGCCTGCGTGAATACGTTTCGCTACCTTTATCACCACGCCGTCACTGCGCGATCATTGCGGGCTTCACCCGTAATGATCGCGCAATGACGGCGTAATGGTTGTGGGAACAAACTGCAATCCCGGGGAAACTCCAAACGCCACTTATAGACCGCTAGAGTGATCTAAGGGCTCCCATAAGTGACCTATGCGAAACCGGAACACCGGTTTCAACCGGCCGGTCCGCCAGATTTAGCTGGTTTTGGGATTTAACTCATCCAACCGGCATCGCGCAACCGTTACAGGCTTACACCAGGTGATTCAAACTACCCTGGATCAGAATCCCACGGGGCGCTTCTGCCCCTTGCCGATCCAGGGTTGTTCCACTCTGGCGTATTTGAGGATGTCTTCCAATTTGAGGCGGCGCTCCGCGGTCTCACGCGAAACTGCTTCGAAACAGGCATTCTGGATCACCAGGCTGATCTGGCCGCCGGTAAACTCGAAATCCCGCGCCAGTTCCGCGACAGGGATGCACTCCGCGCCTGGAATCGTGGGCAGCAGATGCGCTTTCCACAGTCGCAAGCGGCACTCCTCATCCGGCCGGGTAAACTGCAGCTTGATGTTGAAGCGCCGGAAATAAGCGGCGTCGATGTTGTCCACCAGGTTGGTGGTCATGATCAGGATCCCGGGGAAGTTCTCCAATTGCTCAAGGATGATGTTCTGGATGGCGTTTTCCGTGTTGTGCGAGCCGGTGAGCGAGCTGTCGCGCCGATGGATGATCTGGTCGCATTCGTTAAGCAGGAACACGGGCGGATCGTCGGAATCGCGAACGATGCGGGCCATGTCTTCAAACAAGCCCCGCACCAGCTTTTCGGAATCTCCGTACCAGTGGTTGCGCAGCAAGGTGGCGTCGATGGAGATCAGTTCCTTTTCCAATTCAGCCGCCACTGCTCCCGCGGCAAAGGTCTTCCCGGTTCCCGGTTCGCCGTAGAAAAGCGCCAGCAGGCCATGATACTTGCTCACGCCGCCTTCCAATGGAGGATTGATGCCCCAGCGCTCCAGATCCTCAAAATCGCCGTTCTGCAAACGGGTGACCGCCACGCGCAGTAAGGCCAGATCCTGTTGAGGCAGGATCAGGCTGGCCAAGCCCTTGGAGCAGGGAATCCTTTTCAGCGCGGGGTTCTCGCAGTGTTCGCCATCTTCCTCGCAGCTCTCGATATCCTGCCTGAACTCGTCGCAAATGTCCGTGGGTTTAGGTTGGTAACTCAGCAAACCCTTGCCCAAAAAAATCTCAAAGTTGGATTCACGTACCAACCCAGTGGAGATGAGTTTCCCTTCCTGATCCAGCAAGGCGGCGTTTCGGGCTTCCTCTTCCGGATTTGCGCTCACCAGGCGGATCAGGTCCTCGGCGTCCACGCCCTGCTGATCGGTGTACCAGCGATACATCAGATAGATCACGATGGCGGTTTCCCGCCTGGTCAGTTGGGCTTTGCGTAAGGATCGGGACAGCGGCGTATCCAGGCCGAAACGCAGCAGATTGATCAGGGGGTCTATGCTCTCCAGGTAGTAATCCGGATAGCTTAGATCGATGGCGGTGATTAGCTTGGCCTCGGCTTCCCAATAGAATTTCTTGATCAAGTCAAAGGCTTGCAGCACCATCTCCGCCAACTGTTTTTCGCTGTGGGGATAGTAGTCCAGATTGTCCCTGATTAGTTCCACGGGATCAAGGTCCATGATCAGATAGCCGGTGTTGCTGCCCAGCCGGAATTCCGCCTGGAGCAGTTGGATGGGATATTTGCGGTAATCCGTGTCCAGGGCTTCCCTGGTATTCAGGATGCATCTGTCGATCAGAGTGGCCAGATAGGCCAAAACTTCTGCCAGGCTCCAATCCGGCCGCGAAATGATCTTGAGCAAACGGTCCGTGTTCAGCCAGGGCGAATCGGTTTGCAACTGCTGTTTCCAGGCGTAGGCGATGACCAGCGCGTCCAAACTGCGGAGGTTTTGCAATGCGACCAGGGGATGGTTGATGAACTCGCGCAGCAGTTGCTGCCTAAAGGCAGACGGTTCGCTGTGGAAAATGTCGTCCAGGATCAAGTGTAACTTGCGTTGGTTCCGATCGGACACGATTACCTCCTTTTGTAGCGTTGGGGATACATCCGGCCTGCATCGCACGATGCACAAAAGCCATGCTCTCCGCACTGTATTTATGGTTCCAAATCTACGCGTCCGGGTTTCCTGTCAACGGATATCTGGGGCAGGTCAAAAATACTTATCCACATTGCCGCAACGCCCTGTATCCCTTGCAAATGCGGCGCCCCGGGGAACCCCTCTCAAGGCAGTGCGCTAAGCCTTTATCCCGGCAAAAAATGTGTTGACACAAAACAGCCCGGAAATATCGTGAGTTTATGAGAAATATCGCTTTGCTCCTGGTTCTGCTGATCGGCTTGAATGGCTGCGACCTTTTTAAGTTGCGCGATTCGGAACCGCCGACCAAACCCGCTGCGTGGAATAACTATGCCACGAGCTGGGAACTCTGTTTGCAGAACCTGGTGTATTGCTATGCGGATAGCCGCAACGCGGTCAAGTACACTGGCCTGTTCACCGCGGATTACCGTTTTTGGTTCGCGCCCCAGGATGTGAACGATTACAACCTCACCAGCACATGGTCCAGCGCCCAGGAACAGGATATGCTGCTCAATCTGCACAGCCAGTCCGACAGCATCAGCGTCACTCTCAGCCTCATCGACGGACAGCCCGACGAGATCGGCGCCAACGACGCCAAAGCCTACCGCAGCTACGAACTGCTGCGCTATTCCAATGGGAACGCCGTTCCGGTAATACACAGCGGCAACCTGGAACTGCATTTCCGCAGGACCGACGGGTATTGGTATATCAGCAAGTGGTACGACTACCGCGCCTATAGTCATCCCACCTGGGGAAAGCTGAAGTATGATTTCTCGCAATAAACTGAGGACGCTCCCCCTGCTGCTGGCCCTGCTGTTTCTGGCCAGCTGTTGGAACCCCTTCCATCCCAAGCTCCGCGATGTTTCGAACGACACCATCCAGAACCGCACACCCCGCGAAGTGCTGCAAAACCTCGAACTATCCTATGGCGAGCGGAACATCAATATCTTCAAGAGCATCCTGGCCCCGGACTTCCGCTTCGAACTGATCTCCTCGGAGGTCAACCAGATCGGCATCGACGTCAATGAAGACGGTATCCGCGATTCCTGGTGGGGTTACGACCAGGAAGTACTCTATACCGGCAACCTCTTTACCGAAGGCTCTTCAGATGGCACGCACGAACCGCCGGACGACCTTCAGCTGCGCCTGCAGATCCCTCCGGAAGAGAGTTGGGAGGACGATCCCGAGCTCGGACACGAGGACTGGGTCGTGATCCCCTGCATCTTCGACCTCAAACTTTCTTACTATGCCTCCAACTCCATGATCACCGCCAGCGGAGTAGCGCGCTTCTATCTGAAACCTGCGGACGAACGCTGGTACATAGCCATCTGGAGAGACGAATCGAATCTGTGAACCCGGCTGGACGCATTCTTGCTCTCGACTATGGCGAAAAACGCATCGGGCTGGCGCTCAGCGATCCCCTGCGCATGTTCGCCAAACCTTGGAAAGTACTTCCCAATAACGGCCTGGAGCAGTTGGTTCCGCAGCTGCGTGTTATTCTGGAAGAGCAGCGGATCACGCTTCTGGTGTTGGGCATGCCCTATGCTTTGGAAGGCGGCAATACCGCCAAAACAGAAGAAACCCAGGCCTTCATGGAGCAACTGGCAGCAAACCTGGACATCCCGATCGTCCCTTGGGATGAGCGTTACAGCACTTCGGAAGCCATTGAAGAACTCATCAAACTCGGCCTGGATTGGAAACAGCGGCGCAAGGTCCAGGACGCCATGGCCGCCGCCCTGATCTTGAAAAACTATCTGGAAAACAAATGCCACCACAACCAAACATAACCAGAAGCCTGCTGATCCTGGCAATGCTCATACTTTTAGGGGGAAGCGCCTGGCTGGCCTGGCAGGTCCTCAGCCCGGTCAAATCGGAACAGCTGGCCTTGAAAGTCAGCCGCGGCGACACTGCTGGCTCCATCGCCGCCAAACTCCAGGAACGCGGAATCATCCGCAACCCCGCCCTGTTCAGAATCCTGGCCCAACTGCGCGGAACGGACCGCCGTCTGATCGCCGGCACCTACACCATGGGCGGTAACAACAGCCTGCTGCGGACCCTGCGCCTGCTCGAAAAAGGCAATACCAGCGCGGTCCGCGTCACTTTCCCGGAAGGCCTGTCTTTACAGCGGACCCTTTACAGGATCGAGCGCAGCGGACTCGCGTCCTACGCCGCGTTGGATTCTCTGGCCCACGATGCCAATTTCGTGTATGAACTCACCGGGCTCCGCGTGGCATCGCTGGAAGGCTTTCTCTACCCGGAAACCTACGCCTTCGACATCAGCCTCAGCCCCAGGGAAATTCTGCAGACCATGACCCGGCAATTCGCCAGCAAACTGGAGTCCGCCGGCATCGATTTCCGCGCCACGCCTGGGTTTTACGGCCGCCTGGTCCTGGCCTCGATCGTGGAAAGGGAAAGCGGTTCCGCGGAGGAACGGAAACTGGTGGCCGGAGTGCTGGCCAACCGTCTAAATAGA
>DAHVPC010000066.1 GCA_027318475.1 Candidatus Cloacimonadota bacterium
CCCTTTCCTTGGTGCTGGTTCTCGAGATTCCTTACTCCATATTTTTGTGGGGTTCCTGTTGTCAACCACTTCATCAATCTTGCCGGCCGGGATTTAGCTGATTTGCCGTTTTCGCGCCGCTTACCTGGGAAAACTCAAATTTCCGCTTGACAGTATGGTGTAAATGAAATTTACAGCATATATGTCAAGCAAACGGGACAATCGAGGATAACATGACCGACAGTTTGTATCCCAAAATGCACAGTTTTGTGAAAGAACGGCTGGCTCAGCTGAGAGTCCTGAAAGTGCTGCAAGATAGTTCTTACAGCCATTTGGTGGAGATCAACGGCAAATCCGGCTCGGGAAAATCCTATCTGGCGGAACCCCTCATCGAGATTCTGAACGCCAGTTTTGACAGAGTTGAATTCTTTACACCCCATCCGCTTTATTTCAACCAGTTCGTCCAGGTGCTGCAGCTGCTGTGTGACGTCGATGCTGAGACGCTGGCAGAGCTCTTCGCCGAAAACAGGAAATCCTACAGCACCGGCCGCAAATACGATTTCTTTTATTACCTGACCGCGCAGCTGAACAAGCTGGAACTGCTGCGTCCGCGCGCCCTGGTCATCGACGACGGCGACGTGTTGGACCAATACACGCTGGACTTTTTACAGTACCTGGTGCAATATGCTTCGGAAAGCGGGATCCAGATCGTGATTTTCTCGCAGCGGCGCCTGTTTTCCTTTTCGGAGGCGGAGTTCATCCCCTTCCTGAACGTCGACGAACTGCAGAAACTGCTGCACATGACTTTCCCGGACGCCGATCTGGGCTACATCAAGGAGAGCGAGATCCTGCAAAAGATCTCCGACGGGAACCTGCTGGTGGTGGAAAAGATCCTCTCCGAAATGCTGGCCGCCAAGCCGAAGGGAAAGTTTGACCTCAGCCCTTTCCTGGACAAGACCTTCGACCCCGGCCAGATCTACCAGGAAACCGTCTCCGCGCTTACTGACAGCCAGAAGGAGCTGCTGCTGGGGCTGTTCATCCTGGGCGAGGATTTTACTCAGGAACACGCCAAACAATTGGGCCTGGGCAAGACCTTCCGCAAGGACATGAAGCATTTGGCTGCCAACGGCCTGGTCAAATGCGCAGACACCCAGTGCGTGGTCCAGAAGAAGAATTCGCTGTTGCTGTACCTGCGGCAAAACCAGGCTGAAAAACCGCCAGGCTACATACAAAGGCTTCTGGGCGTGCTCTCCGAAGAAGATCTGCATCGCCAGACCCAGGTGAAACTACTGATCTCCGCCAAAAAAAGCAACGCCGAACTGTTCGCGGAGTTGGTCTCCGAGCTGGAAACCCTGAGCGACAATGAGAGCTTGCTGGAGATCTACACCTATCAACTGAAACACGCCAAAAAACCCGCCAACCTGGTTCAGATCCACAAACAAATGGGCATCGCCCTGGCTGGTTTGAATCGGAAGGACGAGGCCGTGGAAAACTTCCGCCAGGCATTGCATCTCTGCACGGAACATGCGTTGCCGGCCGAAGAGATCGTCCATCTGCTGGCCAACAACCTCTACGCGGTGAATTCCATCGCCTTCGCTCTGGAAATCATCAAGAAATACTCGCCGGCGACCATCGATCCCTACTGGAAAACCAAGATCCAACTGCTGAAGGCCGATATTCTGGCCGAAAGCGAGGAATTCGCCGAGGCCCAAAAGGTCCTGGAGCAGGTACTGCGTTCTGTGGCAAGCATCGAGGAAAAATTCCAGCGTTACCTGATCCAGGGCGAAGCCAAAAAGATCAAGGGCAAGATCCACTACTACGTGAATGAGTGGGAGCAATCCGAAACCGCTTTCCGGGACGCCGAGAATTTTTACACCCTGGCCAATGACCACAACGGCCTGGCCGCCATCTACAACAATCTCGCGGTTCTCTATATGTTCCAGGGCGATTGGGATAAAAGCGAGCAGTACTTCCTGCGCAGCCTGGCCCTGGAACGCGAATACTACAACCTGAACGGCGTTTCCGTGTGTTACAACAACCTGGGCGGACTTATGGACGACAAGGGCGACCAGGATAAATCTCTGATGTACCTGGAAGAAGCGCTGCAACTGCAAAAGATGCTCAACGAGCCCTATAACATCACCAATATCTACAACAACATCGGCGTGACCTGGATGGATCACAACGAGTACGACAAAGCTGAGGACGCGCTGAAAAAATCGCTGCAGACCGCGATCGACTTCGGCTTTTTCCGCAACACCGTTGCTTCGCTTAACAATCTGGGCGCTCTGTATTTCAAGAAAGGGGATTGGACCCAATCGACCTCCCTCTATGAACAGGCAATCGAAAAGAGCCAGGAGAACAACTTCACCGAGGGCTTGCTGCGTTCTTTCAACAATCTGGGCGAAGTGTATGAAAAGCAGAACGAGCTGAACCTGGCTTACGACCTTTATTTCAAAGGCCTGGAACTGCTGCCCACCGTAAGCGACGATTACATCAAAGCCGAACTGTATGGCAACCTCGGCAGCGTTCTCACCAAACTGCACAAATTTAAGGAAGCCTATTCCTACCTGGTGGAAAGCCTGGACTTTTTCAAATCCATCAACGCCCGGGCCAAGATCGTCGAGGGCTTTCAGAAGCAGGCCTATTACTTCATTCTAACCCGCAATTACGAAAGCGCCGACTACTATCTAAGCCAGGCGCAGAAACTCGCCACCGAGCAAAACCTGCAGTTCGAGATCGGCAAAGCCCACTATCTGCGCGCGCTGTTGGAAAGAAAAAACCTGGCCGCCGCCAAGGACCACTTGCATCAGGCCATCGAGATCTTCGTGGAGACAGCCAACAACTACGAGCTGTCGCTGGCCAACTACGCCCTCGCCGAGGTGCTTTTCGACCTGCAGGAATGGGAAAGCGCGCTGCAGATCCTGAAGACCAACATTAAGATCATCCAGCAATACGGCTCGATCAAACTTCTGGAGCAGAACGACATCCTGATGCAGAAGATCAGCCGGGAATATTCCGTGCAGATGAAGGACGTCAAGTTTGAAGAAAACCTCCTCAACCAGTTCTACGAGATCACGCAGAACCTGAACACGATCTCCGACCTGGATGTGTTGATCGAGCAGACCCTGGCGAGTTTCGTGGACATCTCGGAAGCCGACGGCGGCATCCTGTGCCTGCATACCAGCGGACCCGTGCCGGATTCCTGGGATTACAAGATCTTCAGTAATTTCTCCGCCGACAACAAGTACTACGACACCTTTTTGAACATCTGCTCCCAAGTATACGAGTCCAATGCCATCCAAAACCACAAGCAGCCGCATTTCGCGCCTTCCTACAACAACATCGTGGCCCTGCCCCTATCGATCCGCAAGGACGTCTTGGGCGTAGTATTGCTCTTCTGCAAAAGCGGTTCGCACTATTTTTCGGAACGCATCGTCAATCTGTTGAGCGCGCTCTGCAACCAGGCGATCGTGATCATCGAAAACATCCGTTCCGCCAGTCTGGAAAAGACCCACGCCATCATCCGCGAACAACTGAACGCCGGCAACCTCTACGCCAACATCATCGGCAAGAGCCCGGAAATGCTGAAGATCTTTGAGATCATCGACAAAGTGAAGGACACGCCTACGACCGTGCTTCTGGAGGGACCCAGCGGAACAGGCAAGGAACTTTTCGCCCGGGCCCTGCATTACAGCAGCAACCGCAGCAACAAGGCCTTCGTGGCCCAGTATTGCGGTTCCCTGCCGGAGACCTTGCTGGAAAGCGAACTCTTCGGCCACGTCAAAGGCTCGTTCACCGGCGCCGCTTACGATAAAAAGGGGCTGTTCGAAATCGCCGACGGCGGGACCTTTTTCCTGGACGAGATCGCCGATATCAGCCAGAGCACTCAGGCCAAATTGCTGCGTTTCCTGCAGGAAGGCGAGATCAAGCGGGTCGGCGCCACCAAGACGGAAAAGGTGAACGTCCGCGTGGTCTGCGCCACAAACGTCTCCCTGGAAGAAAAAGTGAAATCCGGCGAATTCCGCCTGGACCTCTATTACCGCCTCAACGTCATCCGCATCGAGGTCCCGCCCCTCAAGAAACGCCAGGGCGACATTCCCCTGCTGGCGATCCATCTTTTGGACAAATACAACAACCGCATGGGTAAAAGCGTGGCGGGCTTTTCCGATGAAGCGATGAAAACGCTGGAGCAATACGAATGGCCCGGCAACGTCCGCCAACTGGAGAATGAGATAGAACGGGCCGTCACCTTTGTGGAAAATGGCGCGTTCATCAAGAGCTCCGACCTCTCCGACGAAGTCCGCCGCTACATGGAAAACCGGCAGACGATCAGCATGCTGGCGGGCAAAAAATCGCTCAAGGACGCCATGGACGAATTGGAGCGCAAGATGATCGTGGAGGCCATGGAAGCCCAGGGCTGGAACCAGACGCAGGCTGCCAGGGAATTGGGCGTTTCGCGGCAGGGCCTGATCCAGAAATTGAAGCGTTACAACCTGTTCAAAGAAGAAGATTAGGCCTCCCTGGCAAGCATGGATAACGCTAATCCGCGCCAAATCTCCGACAGCCTCAATTTCGTGGCGATAGACATCGAAACGACCGGGCTTGACTACAAAACCGACGAGATCATCGAATTGGCCGCCATCCGCTTTGTGGCGGGACGCGAAAAGGAACGCTTCACAACCTTGGCCAAGCCCCGCAAAGGCCTGCCCAAATTCATCGAGCAACTCACCCATATCACCGCTGAAGACCTGCGCACCGCTCCAGATCTGCGCGTGGCGCTCAAGGAATTCTTCGCTTTCGTGGGCGACGACATCCTGGCGGGGCATAACGTCAGCTTCGATACCGGCTTCATCAATCACTATTCCGCCTTGAACGGTGGCGACGTACTCACCGGCAAGGCCTGGGACACCGCGGAAATCTCGCGCGTTTATCTGCCCTATACCAACGACCACAAGCTGTCCACGCTGGTCCAGTTTTTCGGAATCGAACTCACCAGCGCGCATCGCGCCGCAGCGGACGCCACAGCTACGGGACTTTTGCTGGTCCAACTGAGCGAGTACATACTCAGGCATTTCCCGCTATTGGTCAATGCCCGGCTGCTCGACCTCAGCAAGCAGGCCCAACTCACAGATTCGCTCTATCACTACCTGCACGGGATTGTGGAGTATCAGCGCCGATACGCGCTCACCGGCGCCAAACCCCAGCCTCCTGACGTGGCCAGGCCGAACGTGGTGGACCACTCCGTCGCGAAAGCAAAGAGGCTGAACATAGACCAGGTATTTGCGGAGGCGGGATTGTTCGCGGACTTGTTCCCCAATTTCGAGTTCCGCTCCGGGCAGTTGGAAATGGCGCGTGTTGTGGAGACAAGTTTCCGCGCGGGCAAACATCTGGCGGTGGAAGCCGGTACAGGCGTGGGTAAATCCTTTGCCTACCTGGTGCCCGCCATCACTTTCGCCAATCAGCACCAGACCAGGATCGTGGTTTCCACAAACACCAAGAACCTCCAGGAACAACTTTTCTACAAGGATCTGCCCCAACTCAAGGAAATGCTGCCCCTGCCCTTTAAAGCCGCGCTGGTCAAAGGCCGGGAAAACTACGTTTGCGAAAGGCGCTGGCAGGAATTCCTGATGGAACAGACCCGGGGGATCAGTCCCTATGAAGCTTCCGCCCTGCTCTATCTTTTTATCTGGAAATATCTCACCAAGTCCGGCGACGTCAGCGAAAACTCCTCGTTTGACCGCAACCGGTTCAGCATCGCCTGGCGCAAGGTTTGTTCCGACCGCTTCATGTGCATGGGGCGAAAATG
Organism: Candidatus Cloacimonadota bacterium; assembly: GCA_027318475.1. Lineage (GTDB taxonomy): Bacteria > Cloacimonadota > Cloacimonadia > Cloacimonadales > Cloacimonadaceae > Syntrophosphaera. The sequence goes on from DAHVPC010000066.1 coordinate 5,789, forward strand.
CCCCCACGCCGGAAAATGTTATGTGATGACCCTGCGCAAGCATCTGGAAACGTCCTCCGTGGTGGTCACGAACCACTCGCTGCTTCTGGCCGACATCCAGATGGACAATTCCACCCTTGGGGAATACCAGTATCTGGTGGTGGACGAGGCGCACAACTTGATGGCGGCGGCGGAACGGAACCTGGGCATCAATCTTGGCTACGCCGACATCATCAACTTCTTCAACCATCTGGCTTACATGCAGAAACGCAAAAGCACCGGCCTCCTCAGCCAGTTGGAATTCACCATCGGTAAAAGCGTGGTCCCCCAAGCCGGAAAAGACCAGGGCGCTTTGCTGTGCCGGAATCTGACGGATCAACTGACGGGGCTGCGCAAGCTCGTTCTCGACCTCTTTAACGAAGCCGCCGCACGCTGTTCCACCGCCGACAGCTATGGTAAATTGCGCATCAAAGATCCACGCGAACAACCCCGCCTTTACCAGTTGCTGAGCGGCCTCCTGGCCAGCTGGAAGGATTTCTTGAAGCAGCTCCAGGCTCTTTCCAACGTCTTTTCTTCTTACAACAGCAAACAAGTGCCCAATTACGATGCCCTCAGCGAAAACCTGGCGTCCAGCGTGCTACGCGGCGTGGAACTGGAAAACAGCCTGCTGGCTGTGGAGAATCCGGATCTGGACAACTATGCCCTGTGGATCGAGAATAGCTACCGCCCCGAAGGAAAATCCCCCGCCTCGGAAATCTGTTACGCCCCGGTGGATGTCTCCACGCATCTGAACCGCATGCTTTATGAAGTGGTGCCCAGTATCGTGTTCACTTCCGCCACCCTGGCTTTGCGCGGTTCCTTCAAGTATTTCTTCTCCCAGAGCGGCCTCAGCCTGGTTCCCGCGGAACGCATCAGCACCAGCATCGTGGATTCACCCTTCGATTACCATACCCAATCGAGCCTCATGGTGGGATCCTTCCTACCCGAGCACAAGGACAAATTCTTCATCAATCAGGCCCTGGCGTGCGTCGAACAGATCGTAACCTCCACCAATGTGGGCACCATGATCCTGTTTACCAGTTACAAAGACCTGAACAGCGTCTACGACCATCTCGCCGATGTGCTGTATCACAGCAAACGCCCGTTTTTCGCCCAGGGCAAGGCGGTCAGCCGCTCATCGATGCTCGAGGAATTCAAACGCCACAAAAACGCCGTCCTGCTGGGCACCAATTCTTTTTGGGAAGGAGTGGACATCCAGGGCGAATCATTATCCCTCCTGATCCTGTTCAAGATACCCTTCCAGGTGCCCACCGATCCAGTGGTCGAAGCCCTGATTGACAAGCTGGACCGGGAAAACAAGGATTCCTTCATGCATTTCATGCTCCCCAACGCGCTGCTCAAACTGCGCCAGGGTTTCGGACGCCTGATCCGCAGCAAGACCGACCGCGGCATTGTGCTGATCATGGATTCCCGCGTTTCGAACAAGGCTTACGGCGAATACTTCAAACAGGTGCTGCCGGCCCAGTGCCTCGAAATGCGCAGCGAGCTGGAACTCCTGAGCGAGATCAGCCGTTTCTTCAACCAATCCTGAGAGTTTGAACATGCTCAGCGATTTGCTCCGTTCGTCCCTGCCCGCACTTGTGGATAATGGTACGATCCGCTTCGGCGAATCTCTGAAAGAGCATTGCAGCTTTGGGATTGGCGGTCCAGCGGAAGCGTTCTGCGTACCCGTTTCCCTGGCGCAACTGAATGACCTGCTGCTCTTTGCGCTGTATAATGAGATAGCTTACTTCATCCTGGGCCGGGGATCAAACTTGCTTATCAGCGACAAAGGCCTGCCAGGCCTGGTCATCAGCACCGGCGGACTGAACAAGCTCAGCCACGACGATAACTGTGTCAGCGCCTGGTGTGGGGTCTTGCTGAAAGACCTGTGTGGTTATGCCGCGGGCTTGGGTTTGTCCGGCCTGGAATTCGCTTCCGGAATACCCGGCAGCGTGGGCGGGGCGGTGTTCATGAACGCAGGAGCTTACGGCGGCGAAATCAAGGACGTCCTCTATTGCAGCAAGTATCTGGTCCCGGAACTCAGCGCTCTGGAAACCGGCCCCAAATTGCGGCATCTGAAGGCCGCGGAACATCAGTTTGACTATCGCCGCAGCGTGTTCCAGAATAGCGGATACATCCATCTGAGCAGCGTTTTCCGCCTGCGGAAGGACGATCCGGCAGCTATCTCTGAGCGGATGCGGGAATTGGAAGAACAGCGCTGGGACAAGCAGCCCATGGACCTGCCCAGCGCCGGCTCCGTGTTCAAGCGTCCGCCCGGGCATTTCACCGGCAAACTGGTCGACGACTGTGGCTTGCGTGGCTTTCGGATCGGCGGCGCCGCCGTTTCCGACAAGCATTGCGGCTTCATCGTCAACCTCGGTGGAGCGACCGCCTCCGATGTCCTCGCGGTGATCAAGCACGTCCAGGATCAAGTGTTTGAGCGCTTCGGAGTGGTGTTGGAAACCGAGCTCCGCTTTGTTGGCCAGGCATGAAAAAGCCTGTTTCGCAATACCTTTGGCCTTCGCTCCTGCTGCTTGCACTGGTGGCGGCATGGCAGCTTGCCGGCCTAAAAGCCAAAATCGCCTTTTGGATCCTGCCAACTCCGCTTGATGTCCTGAGGGTGTTTCAAGAGCAATCCGGCCTGATTTTGACGCATCTGAAACCGACCCTGTGGGCCAGCGCCGGCGGGCTTGTTCTGGCTACGGTTCTGGGCGTCGTCTGCGCCATGGCGATGCATAGCTCGCGCATCGTGAAACAGCTCTTCTATCCCTATCTGATCGTTTCGCAGACAGTGCCCATCATCGCCGTCGCCCCACTCATCATCCTCTGGTTCGGGTTCGGTATTTCCGCCAAGGTCTTTGTGGTGGTGCTGGTCTGCTTCTTCCCCATCGCCTTGGGTCTGTTCGATGGGCTACGCCAGGTTTCGCAGGAGCAGATCCGCCTGCTCAAATCCATGGGCGCCGGTGCCTGGCAAATCTACCGGCTGCTGAAAATTCCGGCCGCTTTACCCAATTTCTTCACCGGTTTGAAGCTCGCGGCTACTTACAGTGTGATGGGCGCGGTGATCGGAGAATGGCTGGGCGGAAACGCCGGTCTCGGCATCTACCTGACCAGGTCCACCAAGTCTTTCAGGACGGCCCATGTTTTTGCCGCCATCCTCGCCATCGTGGTCCTCAGCTTGCTGATGTTTGGATTGGTGGCTCTTTTGGACCGGCTGCTGCTGGCCTGGCATTATAAAAAACTCGAAGAATACGAAGATACGGTAAAGTAAGGTCCCCGGCATGCTCGGCTGATTTCAGGCTGAGTGGGTATCGATCACCATTTCCAGGGCAGCAGATAATCCTTGATCTCTTCGTTGTAATAGCGGTCGGTCATGGTGGCGATGAAATCCCGCACTTGCTCGGCTGGCGAGAATTCTTCCCTATACTGCGGGGCTTTGTAATCCAGAAAATGCTTGAAGACCTTGGATTCGCGGTTGCCCTTGCTGATGTCCTCCAGATATTTATCGAACATGATGCCCATCGTGCGGTAGATGATGCTGTTGGATTTCTTGACGTTGTCGTCCGTGTAGATGTGCTTGTAGTTGAATTTCTTGAGTTCCAGAAGGTAATGTGAAGTCTCCTCGTCGAAGGCGATCCAATCCTGGTCGTAGCTGTTCACGATCACGCTCTTGATCAGCTTTTCGATGATCTGGCTGTTCGTGTTGCCCAGTTGCGCGGTGATCTCCGCGGGCAGTTCTTCGCGTTTGAGCAGATTGTAGCGGATGGCGTCCTCGATGTCCTGGCCGATATAGGCGATGGTATCGGTGATGCGGACCACGCAGCCTTCCAGCGTGGCGGGCATCCAGCTGAAGTTTTTGCCGCTCTTTTTTACGCGGATGTATTCCTCGATCCGCTCCTCGGTTTTGCCGGTCTCCGGTTTCAGAACTGTGTTGTGGACTTCCCCGTCGTGCGAAATGATGCCGTCGCGCACTGGGAAGGTCAGATTCAGTCCGGTTCCCTTGCGCGATATGTGGTCCACTATATGCAGGGATTCGATGTTGTGGTGGAAGTGGCCGATCCCATGCGCCACGCAGGCTTGGGAGAGCGCCATTTCGCCGTCGTGCCCGAACGGTGGATGGCCCAGGTCGTGGCCCAGGGCGATAGCTTCGATCAGTTCGCGGTTAAGACCCAAGTACTTGCCAATCGTGCGCGAGATCTGGGAAACGTAGGCGATGTGCAGGTTGCGGTTGGTCATTTCCTCGTCGATGAGGTTGGTGAAGGAAAAGACCTGCGTCTTGCCGTGGTAGCGGCGGTAGGCGCCGCTGTAGAGGATGCGGTCGCGGTCCACGGCGAATTGGGTGCGCATGTCGTCCGGCTCCTCGGCCCGCATGCGTTTGGCCTGGTCATCTGAACAGGCGCGGGAACTGAGGTTGCAGCCGGAGATCTTTTTAATCTCGGTAAAAATTTCCGATAGTTTTTTATCCATATCTTCTCCCTAAGCGATTGCAGATATTATAACCGGATTGTCATTCACTCACAAACTCGGCTCCAGACCTGTTTCGGATCCGCATAATCGTCACTGTCTGCTTTTCGTCATGAACACCAGCCTTGTAATCGCATATCCGCCTCCCATCGGGTTCCTGCCAGACTGTCGGAAAGCCGGAGTGAAACAAACTAGAACTCGATCAGCTGGATTTTAGCCAGATCTGATTTGGGCTGCATGAGCAGGAATTGGATGATTGAAAAGCGGGAAAGCCAGACTAAATTCTCTCTCGGTCCATGAAAATCAGTAAATCCATAGCCGGCAGTGCGATAACTGTGCCCCTCCCAGACATCTCACTTTATAATAAGTAGACACTCCCTGGAAAGCAGTGAGGAACAGCACAGAATTCGATCCTGTCTTTGATCGGGCTTATTGTCTAGTTTGAGTGGACCTATTGTACGGACAAACCCCTTCATCCCAAATAAGATCGCACATTCAGGCATAACGGGGTTTGGGGTCACCAAAGCCAAGCGCAGCGAGGCTTGGGGGGTGGGCAACCGGTATACCTACTGCCTCCTGCAGACGCGGAAGCCGATGTCCAGGTCTCTGTCCCACGGCAAGAGGTAGTGACGCATCGCGACCCGGCTGTTGTTGGCACTGGCGATCCAAGAGCCGCCGCGTAACACCCGGTACGGCCCACTCGCTGGTCCCGTCGGATTGGTCTGTGGTGTTGAACTATAAGATCCATACCAGTCCCAGCACCATTCAATAAGGTTGCCGCTCATGTCATAGGTTTCAAGTTCATTGGGCGCTTTGGAGCCAACCGGATGGCTCGATATACCTGAGTTGGCAGAATACCAGGCCACGGCATTGATGTCGTCGGAGCCAGAATAGAGATAGTCAGGCGGGTCAACAGCCCCCCGGGCCGCGTATTCCCATTCCGCTTCGGTGGGCAAACGATATCCGTCGGCACTCCAGTCGCAGATAGCGGCATCCCAAGTGGGGTTGCCGTAATAGGGCACCGGTCCCCAATCCGCCGGATCGGTGGAACCATTGATCGTGTAGCAGGGCGTCAGTCCTCCCGCCAGGCTGCGGAGGTTGCAGTATTTGAGGACCGCATGCCAGGAGGCAAAATAGGCTGGATAGTCATCCCCGAGGCCAATATTGCTTGTCCAGTTTGAACTCGGTTGCAGATATAGGGCATACTCCGCCTGGGTGACCTCGTACTTGCTTATATAGAAAGGATCGAGGGTCACGCTGTGGGTGGGTAGCTCATCGCTACCGCCCCCTCCGTGCGTATTTCCCATGGTGAATGTGCCGCCTGGAACATAGATCATATTATCCGGGCCGCTGTCTATTGTGTAGGCTGCGCTGGCAGTCTGGCTTGGCGTCCAGCCTGCCAGGTAGGCTTTGGCTTTCAGGGTGGTTGATACTGATACCGTGATGGGACCTGTGTAGGCTGCCGAAGTTTCGTTCGGCTCGCTGCCGTCGACGGTATAGCGGATCGTCGCGCCATCCGTAGCACAGGTGATGCTCACGCTCAGAATACTATCATAAGTACCGCCGGGGGGATCAAAAACAGGCTGCGCGACCTCTCCGGCCCCGTCGTCGGCGCAGCACCTTCACGCGGTAGTTGCTTCCGGTTCCCACGCCGTCGTCTTCGTAGTTCCAGGTAATCTGGTAATTGGCGCCCGCCGCCGGAGCCGGCTGGAGCCCGATGTCGCCGCTGAGGGCGGCCGGTAAAATAGTGTAAGTGGCTCCCCCGTTGGCTGAAACCTGCACGCTCACCTCACAAGCAAGGTTGTAGGCATGGGAGAGGGTGTACGTAATGAGAACCTGGTCGCCCTGTTGCCAGGCCGCTACGTTCGAGACCATCGGCACCGCGGCCAGAAGACTGACTGCCAGGACAGCAATGAGGGATAAAACTTGCTTTTTCAACAGCGGCCTCCCTTATTTGATCAACACTAGTTTAACAGTGGAAATGCAACTGGGTGATCTCAGCCGCGCCAGGTAGATCCCGGTGCCGCAGGATTCACCGTGCCGGTCGCGTCCGTCCCAGACAAGCTGGTGGCTGCCCGGGTTAAAGCTTTGGGACCTGATAAGCTGCCCGGCCAGGTTGTAGATGGCGCAGGTGGCCGTCTCGCCGGCTTTGACATTCAGGCTGATCTGGGTCCGCGAGCCGCCCCGGAAGGGATTGGGTCTGGCCATCCCGGTGAAAGCGGTTTGGTTGATGGGAGGCAGAAGAGTTTCCTCCACTGGGGTTTGGGTGATCTCAAACACATTGGATTCGCCCTCCCCCACAAAGGCGGGCAAACAGCTTGCCCAAACGAGAAGCGCGATGAAGATTAGTAATCTGTCCATGACAGGCCTCCTTGCTGATGGTGGAACTTGCACAACTCCGCAGATCCAGGTGAAATACTGCCCATATGGCCTTTATCAAGCCCCTGATTGGATGGAATCGATTTGCAAAGCAGTAAAACATTCTTGGGAGGGTAAGATGCTTCTCTGTGTTGACCCCTCCGCGCGAAACAAACAGGCATTGCCTTTCAGGCTGGCATACCGATGCATCCATGCTGAACTCCTGAGTACCGATGGTGCTAGCGTGCTCAACTCTGTCAAGGAGAAAATACAACTTTCGTTTTTTGCAGGTATGCTTGACAAATTATCTCTTTTGTCCTAGCCGATGAGAAGATGCAGAGCATTGATGAGGATTTGATTGGGGGCAGGGTGGCACAATGGTTTTTCCTAGATAAGCAAAGGCGTCAGCGATGGCGGCGACCTACTCTCCCACACAGTTGCCCATGCAGTACCATCGGCGCGAGCGGGCTTAACTTCTGTGTTCGGAATGGGAACAGGTGTGGCCCCGCTGCTATGGCCACCATCGCTGACGCCTGCAAAGTTAACAGGTTAACAAGTTAATGGGTTAACAGGT
>DAHVPC010000067.1 GCA_027318475.1 Candidatus Cloacimonadota bacterium
TGCGCTGGTCTTGAATCCGGGGGTGGAACTGCAGTTCCGCAACGGCAAGCGCCTCCTGGTGGGGCATCCCAGTTCCTCCCTCTATACGGGTTCCATTACCGCTGAGGGTGCGGTGTTTCGGGCGGTGGACCCGGGCACCGGCTGGAACGGGATCAACTTCCAGCAATTTATTCAACCGTCCTCGTTCAGCTCCTGCACTTTCCGCGATGTGAACTCCACTCCAGCCGGAAGCATGATAATCAACAGCGCGAACAACGTCACCATACAGAGCTGCACATTTACCGGCAACAACAACTACGCCATCTATTGCTACGAGTACAAAAACTTCACCATGACCGGCAGCACCGTGTCCAATTGCGCCAAGACGGTGCGCGTGTTTCCGGTGGACATGCAGAATCTGGGCAGCGGCAACCAGTATCTGGATAACGCCGACAACCGCATCCATTGCCCTGCCGGGACCATTGACGCCACTGCCACCTGGACCGCACAAGCGATTCCGATCTATGTTTCTGGCTCTATCCTGTTTCAAGGCACGGGCAGTCCAGTCCTGACCATACCCTATGGCACCGTGCTGGAGTTTGGCGCGGGCTTCAATATGAGCATAGGCCATACATCCAGCGCGCTATACAGCACGGCCTTGCTGGCCACGGGCGTAACTTTTCGCGGCGCGGTGGGCACAGCCGGATATTGGGAAGGTTTGGTGTTCAACGTGATGGGCGGCAACAGCCTGCTTTCCGGGTGCACCATTCAGGACGCCGGCGAAGGCAACGTGGCGGCCATCCGCTGCAATGTGGCTAATTCCACCATCACCGGATGCCTGATCCAGAACTGCCTGGCGGTGGGAATCAATATGTCCAATGCCAGTTTGGCTTCGCTCTCCGGAAACATCGTCACCACTTGCGGTTCCTACCCGCTTTCAATCCTGGCTGACAACTTGCGGGTGCTGCAAGGGCAAAACCAGTTCACAGGCAATACGATCGACCGGGTGGAAGTGCGCGCGGGAACAGTGGAGAATTCTGGCACCTGGTACAATCCCGGAGTGCCCTACTATTTTACATCCACAGTCAACATCTGGGGCGCCAGCAGCCCGCACATCAGTATTTTGCCGGGTACCGAGATCATGCTGCCCGGCAACTCCTTCCTCGGGATTGGCCATACATCATCCAGCCTGTTACCGGGCTCTTTGGAAGCGAATGGGGCGACCTTCACCCGCAGCTCATCAAGCGTGATTCCCTACGGCCTGATGTTTAACCACTATGCGGTTCCGGAGAGCTGCGTGTTTACCGGCTGCACCTTTGAATATATGCAGCACAATTCCAACAACAGCGCTGTGTATGTGGGCTATGGCGACCCGGTGTTCGAGTCCTGCGTCTTCCGGAACAATCCCGGCTCAGGATTGGTGGTAAGCGATGTCGGACGCGCCACTGCCACGGATTGCCAGTTCCTGAACAACGGCAGTTACCCGATCGTCACCTACGCCTCGGCTTTTGCGTCAGTCAGCGGCTCTGGCAACACGTTCAGCGGTAACAGCCCCAACCGGATCCTGGTCAACGGAAACATCGTCACCCAGAGTTGCATCTGGAACAATCCCAGCGTCCCTGTGGAAGTTAGTTCCACCATCACGGTCTATGACAACGCGCTTCCTTCGCCCCTGCTGAAGATCAATTCCGGCCTGGTTTTGCTGTTCAGAACGGGCATGGGAATCTATGTCGGGCATCCTACCGCTTCAGGCTATATTGGAGGGCTGCAGGCGGAGGGGGCGACCTTTTCACCGCTTTCCGGAGCAAGCGGCGGCTGGAGCGGTATCCACTTCTACCAGTATTCTCTCGCCAGCTCCTATCTCAGCAACTGCATTGTGGAGAAATCCGGCGGGCAAGGCAACGTCTACGTTTACAACTCGCCGATGTCCTACATCGATAGTTGCATCCTGCGCGATGGAGTCTATGGAGTCCAGGCCACAGGCGCCAATGTTGTTGTTTCCATCACCCGCAACTTCATTCAGAACAATCAGTATGGGGTGACCTGCGCCAATGGGGCAAATCCCCTGATCGGAGGTTCCACCGGGCAAGCCAACTGCATTGACGGCAATATCAGCTATGGGGTCATCAACTACGCGACGACCCTCACGGTGAACGCGGAATACAACTGGTGGGGCGATCCCTCAGGGCCTTATCATGCCACAGGAAATCCCACAGGGACCGGAGACGCCGCTTCCAACTATGTGGACTTCATACCCTGGCGCACCACCAATATCGGCGACGCGCCATCGCGTTTCCACCTGCTGGCTCCTGCAACAGCCAGTGTCGTGGACAACTTCACGCCAGTTTTGGACTGGGAGGACGCGATCGATCCCAGCCCCGGCGACACGGTCACCTACACTCTTTACATCGCGAGATCGGCGAACTTCCTCACCGGCCTGGTCACTGTTCCCGGCCTGACTGCCACAGTGTATCACGTTCCCTCTTCCACTTTGAGCGACAACACGCGCTACTACTGGAAAGTGAGCGCCACGGACACCCAGAGCCAGACCGTGTGGAGCTACGAAAGTTACTTCTATTTCGATACCGCGGTTCCTGAAGCGCCTGGCAACTTCTTGCTCAGCAACCCCCAATATGAGCAGACTGTGCATTTCACCAGCAACCTGTACACATGGCAAACTGCCCAAGATCCCGATCCGGGCGATGTGGTGACCTATACAGTTTACACCGATGTGACGGCGGCGTTCGATAACGCCACGGTCCAAACCACGCAGGATACCTTTACCTACTCCGGATTCTGCGCTCCAGGCGGCCTTTACTATTGGAGAGTCAAGGCCACCGACCTCACCGGCCTGGTTACCTACAGCCCCACCTGGCGCTTTTTCGTGCATCCTGATGCCAGGCCGCGCGCTCCCATCTATTTCACTTTGACTCCCCTGGGTTCGGATATGCGGCTGCAATGGGACGCCGTTCCAGGCGCTGATTCCTACTCCGTGTATTTCTCTTCCGAGCCAGCTGCTGGCTTCACTCTGCTGGCGGCCAACGTGTACGCGCCGGAGTTTCTGCACGCAGGGGCGGCCATGTTCCCGTGTGGATTCTACCGTGTGGTAGCCATAGACAGTTTCTGACCCTGGCAGCGATGCCCGTGCCTTGATCTGAACCCAGGTAAATCCGGGGTTCAGATTCGTTCTGCCTGAATCGGGCAAAGAGAGCGCGGGCAAGTTTTTGCTTGACAGATACTGTGCCTGGGACATTAGTTCTTTCCATTGATTTGAGCTGCTTTGATTAGATATGAATCTCATATATATGGAGGAGATCGATCATGAAAACGCTTGTTTTGTGCTTCTTATGTTTTGCGGCTGGTTCGGGTACTCTCTTCGCCGATACCAATGTAACCGGCACCATCAACACTTCCCAAACCTGGACCCTCGCGGGTTCCCCCTACATCATCACCGGCAATGTCGTGGTCTCAGGCGGTTCCTCGCCCATCATCACCATCGAAGCCGGTGTGCAGGTGCGCTTCAACTCCGCAGCCTCGATCCGACTGGGCGATCCTAATTACTCTTCAGAAAGCGGAGGAATTGTCGCCAACGGCACGGCGGCCAACCCTGTGCTCTTCACCGCGAACTCCGCCAGCCCCAGTCCCGGCTACTGGAACTACATCTACACGCATCCCTATACCAGCACCGCCAACAGCTTCACCTACGCGATCTTCGAATACGGCGGCAGCGGCGGTATCGGCATGTTCACCGTTAATGGCGGCAGCCCGGCCTTTACCAACTGCACTTTCCGCCATTCCGCCAACTACGGCATCTACCACAGCGGAACTGGCGTTTCCGCCACAGTCAGCAGTTCTTCTTTCCAGGACAACGCTTCCTATCCCATGTACTGGAACCCCCAGTTCGTCTCTTCGATTGGGACGGACAACAGCTTCAGCGGCAACGGGACCCAGCGCATCCTGCTGCGGTCGAACACCTTGTATTCCGCCGAAACCTGGTCGGACAAAGGCATCCCGCTGGAAATGGAGAACGATCTGAACCTGAAGAACTACGAGACCACGCTGATCGTGCAGCCCGGAACGCAAGTACTTTTCCGCAACGGCAAACGGCTCAATGTGGGCGATGGCAACTATTATAACAACGCGGGCTCGATCCAGGCCAGCGGGGCAATCTTTGGAGCCGTGGATCCAGTGGCGGGCTGGAACGGCATCTATTGCTATCTTTACATCCAAGCCTCACTGCTCAACAATTGCACGATCCGGGATGTGAATTCCACGCCTTATGGCGCCGTCACGATCAACTGCGGCAGCCTGTTCGCACTGCAGGATTGCCTTTTTACGAATAATAACAACTACGGGCTATACAGTTATAACGGCGGCAATTTCAGCCTCACTGGCTGCATCTTTACGGGCAACGCCAAGACTGTGGCCGTTTTTGCCGGCGATGTGCAAAAAATGCTGGCCGGAAACGTCTATACCGGCAACACGGAAAACCGGATCCACTGCCTGGGCGGAACCATCAGCGCCGCAGCCAGCTGGACCGCCCAAAGTACACCCATCAAGGTGAGCGCGAACGTCAATTTCAACACAGACGGCGTTCAATTGCTGGTAATGCCCTCCGGAGTGGAATTGCAGTTCGACAGCGGCAGATATTTCTATGTCGGAGACCCGAACTACTCGAGCCAACTGCCCCAACTCCAGGCTACAGGCGTCACTTTCAAGGCCTCGGATCCTGTGGCAGGCTGGATGGGCATCTATTTCTACACCTATTCGACTCCTTCCACGCTGGACAATTGCACGATCCGGGATGTGGCAGCCAGTTCCGGCGGGGCGGTCTATATCAACAGCAACAACCAGGTTACGGTGCAAAACTGCCTCTTCACGAACAACTCCACCTACGGCCTCTATTGCAACACTGCCGGCAATTTCACCCTCTCGGGCTGCACCTTCACCGCCAACGCCAAGACTGTGGGAGTCTTTGCACGCGATATGCATAAACTGCTGGCGGGCAACGTCTATACCGGCAATGTGGACGACCGGGTGCGTTGCCTCGGCGGACTCATCTCTACCAGCGCCACTTGGACCACGCAAAGCATACCCATCCTGGTGACCGCGGATATCGACCTCAATACCAGCGGATCCCACATACTGACCATACCTTTTGGCACAGTGCTGGAGTTCGCCGCCGCCAAATACTTCAATATCGGCGACCCCAACTATTCCAGCCAACATCCCTCTTTGCAGGCTACCGGGGTGACTTTCCGCGGCGCCGAACAAACTCCTGGATACTGGTACGGCCTGATCTTCAGATACTATGGCGATCCCAGTTTGCTCTCCGGCTGCACGGTCCGCGACGCCGGCTACGGCAACGTGGGCGCCATCCGCTGCTACATCACCAATTCCACGATCACGGGCTGCACCGTAGAAAACAACCTCAATCTCGGGATCTGGATGGCAGACAACAGCATGGTGGCCATATCCGGCACCACCATCACCACCTGCGGCACCTACCCCCTTTCCATCCATGTGGAACGGCTGCGCGCCCTGACCGGGCAAAACCAGTTCACCGGCAATACGATCGACCGGGTGCTAGTCCGGGCGGGGTATGTGGTCAGCAGCGGCACCTGGCATAATCACGGCGTGCCCTATGAACTCTCCGACCATACTTATATCAGTTCTTCCAGTTCTCCGCATATCTCGATTCTGCCCGGGACCGTGATCATGCTGCCCAATGCACGCGGAATCTTTATCGGCGATCCCAATTTTTACACCGAAACTGGTTCCCTGTCTGCGGAAGGCGTCACTTTCACCCGCAATAGCGTCAGTTCCGTGCCCATGGGCTTGGTCTTCTACCATTACGGCACCCTGGGCGCGTCGCACTTCACCGCTTGCGTGTTCGAATACCTGAGATATTCCACCGCCACAGGCGCCGTTTGGGTGACCAATGTTGATCCCGTCTTCGAAAACTGCATCTTCCGCAACAATCCCGGCAACGGACTCTATGTGACCGCTTCAGGCCGTGCCAGCGCCGTCAATTGCCAGTTTCTGGACAACGGCAGTTACCCCATCAGCGCCACCGCCTCATCGTTCGCCTATGTGAGCGGCTCAGGCAACTTCTTCAGCGGCAACACCCCCAATCGCATTCTGATCAGCGGCGGCACCCTGGCCCAGGGCTATGTGTGGAACAATCCCAGCGTGCCTGTTGAAGTGAGTACTAGCATCGAGATGAATTCCGGCAGCGGGCAACCGATCCTGAAGATAAACTCCGGCTTGGTTTTGCTCTTCCGCACGAACACCGGGCTTTACATCGGCGATCCGAACTATCCCTCTCAAAGCGGCGGATTGCAGGCCGACGGCGCCACCTTCAGCGCCCTCAACGGAACTGCCGGCGGCTGGAACGGCATCACTTTCTACACCTATGGCCGCAGCGACTCCTACCTTTCCGGCTGCGTCGTGGAATACGCGGGCTCCACCGGCAACATCCGCGTCCAATATGCCCCTCTGGCCTACATCGACGGCTGCGTGATCCGCAATGGGAATTATGGTGTATATGCCGTGGGCCCCAACTCCCTTCCCTCCATCTCCAAGAGTTACATCCAGAACAACGGCGTCGGCGTGTATTGCACCATCAACGCCAACCCTATGATCGGCGGCAGCACCGGCAACGCCAACAGCTTCAGCGGTAATACCACTTACGCGGTGCAGAACACCACCAGCAGTTTCAATGTGAACGCCCTCTACAACTGGTGGGGCGATCCTTCGGGACCATATCACGCCAGCCTCAATCCAGGCGGTTTGGGTGACGACGTTTCCAACTACGTGGACTTCATACCCTGGCGCAACACTGAGATCGGCGACGCCCCGGCCCGCTTCCACCTCTTATCACCCGCCAATGCCAATGTCGTGGAAACCCTGAATCCTGTTTTGGATTGGGAGGAAGCCATCGATCCCACGCCCGGAGACACGGTCGCCTATACCTTGCTCATAGCCCGCAACACCGGCTTCACCAGCGGACTGATCACCGTTGCCGACCTCAGTTCCACCGTCTATCACATCCCCAATGGCACATTGGGTGACGACACCCGCTACTACTGGAAAGTGAGCGCCACGGACACCCAGGACCAGATGGTGTGGTGCTACGAGAATTATTTCTATTTCGATACCGCGGTCCCGGAAGCACCGCTGCCCTTTGCTCTGGATAGCCCTCTGGACTATGCGACCGTCCACCTCACCAGCAATCTGCTTGACTGGCAGGCGACCACGGATCCTGATCCCGGCAATACTGTCACTTACACGGTTTATTGGGACTTCTCGGCTGGCTTTGAAAATCCCGGCTCGCTGACAACATCCAATACTTCCGCCTGGTCCGGTTTCTGCGCGCCGGGATCGCTGATCTACTGGAAGGTGAAGGCTTTCGACAATACTGGCCGCGAGACCTTCAGTACGGTCCGGCGCTTCTATGTGCATCCGGACGCCAAACCACGGCCCCCGGTCTATTTCACCCTCACTCCAATCGGTTCAGACATGCAGGTGGAATGGGACGCGGTGCCCGGCGCCGATGCTTACGACATCTACTTCTCCACTCTTCCATATACGGGTTTCAGCCTGCTCCAGGCTGGTTTGGCGTCGCCTCTCTATCTCCATCTGGGCATGGCCGCCGGAACCTACGGCTTTTACTATGTGAAAGCCCACGATACGCAGTAAAGACGATTAAGAAGAGCGTCGCGCAGGGTCGGAACGCCGCGTTCATCGGGGTTCTCGCCGCAGCGCCGTTTGTGGGGCGGATCGGCGTCCGCCGTTAGATGGCGAAAAGTGTCTAATCCCGGGGAGTCCCGTGATCACTGCGCCGTCATTGCGCGGTCATTACGGGCAAAGCGCGCAATGAGCGCGCAATGACGGCGTAATGATAACGGGAGTTTGGCGTAACATTTGATGTGCTATGGAAGGCCCAGGTCCAGTTATGACAGCTCAACCCGGAGATCTTCGCAACCGGTTTGCAGGTGAGCCGCAAGGCCTTGTTGTTCCTGCGCTTGCCCGTTCCACCTGCGAAAAACTGCTAAAAACAGCGGAACTGGTGCAAAAATTGCTCTACAGAAAAAGTTAGAATTTACACACCAGGGAGTCCCCAATGCGGTATCTACTCATCATTCTGGCCTTGGCGAGCCTTTCCGGCCTTATGGCCCAAGGCGGCACCCTGCCGGACTGTTATTACACCTATGACGAAATCTCGCAGTTACTTACGGACTATCAGGCACAGCATCCGGATATCGCCAAAAAGGTCCAGATCGGCCATTCCCAGCTCGACCAGCTGCCTCTCTACGCCTTCCGCATCTCGGACAACGTGAACGTGGACGAGTATGAGCCCGCCCTGCTTTTTGTAGGGCAGGTCCACGCCGAGGAAGTCCTGGGCGTACAGATTACCATGAGCAACATCGCGGAGATCCTCGCCAACCGCAACCAACTCCCTTATTCCCAATGGATAAACTTTTTGGATATCTGGTTTATCCCCACGCTGAATCCCGAAGGACACAACGTGGTGACTTCCAACCAGGACACCTCCTACCGGAAAAACAAGCGGGATATGAATAACAACGGCGTTTTCGATTTCAGCCCCCTCGTGGGCTACGATCTGGACGGCGTGGACCCCAACCGCAACTTCGAATTCAACTGGGTGCATGGCGACACGCTGTGGCAACCGGGCGGACTGGAAGTATGGGACTATTATCGCGGACCGGCTCCCATGAGCGAGGCGGAAAACCAGGCCCTGAAAAACCTCACGGACCAATACCCCTTCATTTACGCGATAAACTGGCATTCCTCGCGCACTGGAAATCTGAGTGAGAAAATCTATTACCCCTTCAACTGGAAAGAAGTGCGCCCCTCTCCGGATATCGTTTTCTCCGAAGCCATCTGTGCCGGAGTGGCAGGCCAGATCGTGAACGAAGCCGGGACAGCCACCTACGAGGCTTTGCCCAACCTTAGCCGCAAAGGGGCTTTTCACGATTGGATGTATCAGCAATACGGCACGATCGGGCTGGTCGCCGAATGCGGCACGCGCAATTTGCAGCCCACGGATTCGCTGATGCTGAACACCGTGCAGCGCTGCAGCAACGGGGTGCGCTGGCTGCTTAACCGCGCTTTGCCATATTCCGCTGCGGTGCCCTCCAGTTCCATGCTGACGGGCGAGATCCGCGACGCCGCCAGCAACGCGCCTTTGCAGGCCGAAGTCATCGTCCAGGGCTATCACGCGCCCTGGTTCCGGCCCCGGCTTTCCAGCGCCGACTCTGGCAAGTTTTGGAAGGCCATGCCCACTGGATCTTACACGATCGAACTCCGCAAACGGGGATACTTAACCACCGTGGTGCCCAATGTGATGGTCAACAACGGATCCTGGACGATCCGGAATTTCGCGCTGCAGCCCAAACAGCCGCTGACGCTGACCGGGACGGTGCGCTCCGGTACTTTACCGCTGGAGGCCACGGTCCGGATCTATGATCCCGATCCGGTGGAAATCCAGGTTGACGGAGCGTTCTCCTACGCGACCTATGAGGGAGAATACCCCATCGAGATCTGGGCGGACGGCTATTTCCCCTATGTGGGGACCATCACCATGAACGCGGAGAGCGGCTCGCAGGATTTCCAATTGAGCCCGGCGAACGTGGTCTTCAGCGAAAACTGGGAAAGCGGGACCGACGGCTGGGCGATCCAGGGGCCTTGGGTGCTGCAGGATTCGCTGGCGGTTTCCGGCCTGGCGATCACGGACAGCTGGGGCGGCTGGGGTTTTTACGAGATGAACGCCGACGTCCGGATCATGCCTCAGCAGATGTTCTATATCCCTGCCTCCGACATGGCCATGCTGACCTTCGATTCGCACGTGTACACCGAATACGGCTACGACTTTGTGACTGTGGAGGCATCCTACGACGGGGATCTGTGGAACGTGATCTGGGAGAAATCCGGCCAGCACGACTATTTCAACCGGGAATACGTGCCTCTGGGGGATTATGCCGGCCAGAACATCTATCTACGCTTCCACCTGACGGATGAATCCACCCACGTGGAACTTACCGACCCGGGCTGGACCATCGACAATATCCAGATCCTATCCGGCTATTCCACTGCCAGCCAAGATTCCGGGCTGGTTCCGTTGCCGCCTGTGACCCTGCATCGCAACTATCCCAATCCCTTCAATCCGGAGACGGCGCTCAGTTTCACTCTGGGCAAAGCCGCAACGGTGGCGTTGGAGATATTCAACATCAAGGGGCAGAGGATTCGGAGCCTGGCGGAGGCAGCGTTTCCCGCCGGCACCCATCAGATCGTGTGGGACGGACGCGACGATGCGGGCAACGACGTGGGCAGCGGGATCTACCTGTATCGCTTGAGCAGCGGGGTTTATAGCCGGACGCGCAAGATGGCGCTGGTCAAATAGGCTCTATTTCTTGCGGACCAGGCGGAATCCGACGAGATTGTAACCCCGGCTGGGATCGCCTTTCTCGCGGTAGAGGATGCCCAGATTGGTGCCTTCGCCGTTGCGGACGCTGCCGCCGCGGATCACTCTCTGGGAGCCGGAGTCCGGTCCCGTGGGATTGATGAAGGTGTTCAGGGTGGTGGGGTAATTGGAGTTGTACCAGTCCCAACACCATTCGCTCACGTTTCCGCTCATGTCGTAAAGGCCCCGGGCATTGGGTTGTTTTCCGCCTCCGGTGCGGATCCTGCCGCCGCTGTTGTCACGGTACCAGGCCACATCGCCCAATACGTCCGATCCGCTGTAGGCGTAGAGCCCGCCTGCTTTGGCCGCCATTTCCCATTCCGCTTCGGTGGGCAGACGGTATCCATTGGCGTTGAAGTTGCAGCGGACGGAACTGCCGATGATCTGATAGGCGGGGTCCAGGCCTTCCTTTTCGCTGCGGGCGTTGCAGTAACGGATGGCGTTTATCCAAGAGACGTTGTCCACGGGGAGCCTGTCGCCCACCGTACTCACATCGGCCGGCATCATGTATTTGTTCCAGTCGGCTTGTGTGAGTTCATACTTGCTCATGTAAAAGCCGTCCTGGAAAACGTTGTCGTTGGGGTTGTCCTTCAGGCGGTTGAAGCCAAAGGAGCCATCCGGAACGTAAACGAAGTTGGAGGGAATGGGTGAATACGCCCTGGCAGGGGCTTTGGGAGCGGTTCCAGTGGTCCGGTCGGGTGGCAGCCCGGTTTTGCGCGGATCTGTGCGGGAAGCCGTGGTCTGGGCCTTTCCCGTCCCATTGTTTCTCAATTCGCGGGAGGGACGGATATCGGCGGGGACTGCCGTGGTATCGTCCAGGGCGCTTTTGGCGACTTCGGTTCTGACCTGCGAGCCGCCGGATTTGAGGATGCGGGGCAGGGCAAAGGTAAAGAAGAACACCAACAGGGCGACGATGGCTCCGATCAGGGCGTAGAAGCGCCATTCGATCGCTGCTTTGGGCTGGATCGGAGCGGTTTCGGGCAGTTTGTCCAAAACGATTTCCGGACCCTGGCGGACGTAGATTTCCTCTTGATCCAGCGGTGGAAGGCCTTCCAGGTCCTTCTGCAAAGCCTCCAACGAGGTGTGGCGCTGCAGGATGTTGCGGTGCAGGCAATCGGCAAGGATCTTGTTCAGTTTCAGTGAGGTTCCGGGAATGAAGGCGAACTTCTGTTCCCTGAGCCGCTCAGAGTTGTAGATGGTTTTGTAGAGCACGTTTTTGGATAAGAGCTGGGCGAGCATCACGCCGAGGTTGAAGATCTCTTCGCGCTCTTCCACGTCGCCATAAGTGACGCCGGAAGAGAGGACGGTGATCACGTCGTCGGGCTGGACCATGATGCCGCTGAGCGTGAGGTTGTTCAGCGTGAGGCCCTGTTGGCGCACCGCTTTGGCAGTCTGCACCAGCTGGACGGCGACCTTGCGCACGAATTCCTCGGTGATCCTGGCCTGGTTGCCGGCCTTGAGATTGGCGAGCGACACGCCGTGGACGTATTCCGAGGCCATATAGGCGGGATCGTGGTTTTGGTTCACTTCCACAACCCTGGCGGTGTGCACGGTGTCCAGGCTATTGAGCCTTTTCAGGCGGGCCTGCAGGTTGATCAGGGTGTCCAGATTGGAAAACTTGTAGCGGAAGAAGAGCTTGATCACATACTCCTTGCCGTCCTTCTCGCCGATGTATTTGATGCCTTCGGGGTCTTTGTTGAGCATGCGGACGATGCGGTAGCCGCGGAAGTCCTTGCCGGGTTCCAGCAGTTTGTAGGCGGAGTCCGAAACTTCCTCCCCGCTGAAATCCCTCACCAGTTCCGGACCTTCCGGCGGAACTTCCACAGGTGCAGGAAGCGGCGCGTTTTCCTTACCGCAGAAGGGGCAGAACTTGCCGCTTGCCGGCATCTCTTTGCCACAGTGGCTGCAAAAGCGCATAGGAGTTACTCCTGATAGTGGTTGAAATCGTTCAAATCGGTACCTTGCTGATGCCCAGATGGACTTCCCTGCCGTTGATATCGAAGGGTTCCAGTCCTTCCGGATTAGGCGCTTCCCGCAGTTCTTCGCACAGCGTTTCGCCCAGGATGTAGTCCCGGTGGGTTTCCAAAGCCGCGCGGATCTCGGCATCGCCATGCCAGATTACCCTGATGCGGTCCATGATCTCGAAGCCCTT
>DAHVPC010000068.1 GCA_027318475.1 Candidatus Cloacimonadota bacterium
CAAAAGCGCGACAAAAACGATGCCGGACGGGCTTTGGCGCCTCTTGCCAGGGCAGCTGACGCGATCGAAGTGGACACCAGCAACATGACTGTGGATGATCAGGTGGAAACCCTCTACGCCTTTATCCGCGCCAAAATGGAGGGCATATGACCGTCCTGCTGGCCGAACATTCCGGTTTCTGCTTCGGCGTCCGCCGCGCCATCAACATGGCCCGGGAAGCCAAACAGCTGGGCGCTGATGTATGCACTCTGGGCGACCTCATCCACAACGCCCAAATCGTGCGGGAACTGGCGGAACAGGGCATCAGCAGTTGCCCGGAATCCTCTCGGATCAAGGGCCAAACCGTGGTGATCCGTTCGCACGGCATCTCCAGAGAGGCTTTGGAAGAGCTGAAATCCGGCGGTAACCAGATCGTCGACGCCACCTGTCCCTACGTTAAACGCGCGCAGGAACTGGTGGCGGCGAATTCCGCGGAGCCGGTGTTCATTCTGGGCGATCCCGAACATCCGGAAGTGAGGGGCATCCTTTCCTACGGCAACGAACTCACGCAAGTGGTGCAGCCCGATACACCGCTGGCGCAGCAAAGCTGGAAGACCCTTTCCGTGGTGAGCCAGACCACGCGCAAGATCGGCGACCTGCAGAGGCTGGTCCACCAGCTGCTGCCCAACACTTTGGAACTAAAGGTGTTCAACACTATCTGTTCCGCCACCACGCTGCGCCAATCCGCTGCCGTGGCTCTGGCAAAAAGATCAGACCTGATGATCGTGATCGGCGACAGGAACAGTTCGAACACCCGCATGCTGCAGGAATTGTGCGCGGCCGAAACCCGGAGCGTGCACATAGAGACCAGCGCGGAAATCACACCCGGCCTCGTCTCCGGAATCGCCAGGATTGGCCTGGCCGCAGGGGCTTCCACGCCCGCGGAGACCATCGTGCAAGTTTTTAATAAAATCAAAGAAATCAATGGGGAAGCGGACACGGCAACGTGCAGCGAAGAACTTCCCTTGTTTAAGGAGGAATCATGTTAACTCATGATCAAAACGACGTCCAGACCGACCTGCAGGAGAAAGGCCTGCCCGAAGGAGTGGACACGGTGTCAAAACCAATAGTTGATGCACCAGAGACAGAAACGGAAGCAACTGAAGATGCCCTGACCGTAGTGGAACAAACACAGGACGAGCCCGCAGCAGGGGCTGCTCCTGAAACCCCGGCGGAACCAGCCGCCGAACTCCCCAACCAGGAACCCCGGATTCCGCTTGAGGAGAAAGAAACGCCAACCAGCCCGGCAACCGAAGAACAACCCAAACGCAAGGCCACGCGCGCCAAACCCAAGGAAGAACCCGTGGACGAAGAGCATCAGGCGATGCTGAACATGATCGACGAATACACGTCCAGCTTCCATCGCGGCGAAATCAAGGAAGGCACGGTGGTAGGAGTCAACGAGAAAGAAGTGGTGGTGGCGATCGGCTTCAAATCCGACGGCGTCATCCAGATCTCGGAGTTTGAATACACCGGCATCCCGGAGCTCAATTCCAAGATCAACGTCTATATCAACGAACTCGACAACGGCGAAGGCCGCCTTTCCCTCTCCAAAAGGAAAGCGGACTTCATCAAAAACATCGAACTCATCAAACAGGCCTACGCCGACGGAACCATCCTGCAAGGAACTATCCGGCGCCGCGTGAAAGGCGGAATGATCGTGAACGTCCTGGGCATCGAAGCGTTTCTGCCCGGCTCCCAGATGGCGCTCAAACCCATTCCCAACCTGGACCAGTTCATCGGCAAGGAGCTCAGCTTCAAGGTGATGAACATCGATGAGGAACACCGCAATATCATCCTCTCCCGCAAACTCGTTCTGGAAGACGAAGCGAACCTGAAACGGCAGGAACTGCTGGCCAGGATCGAAGTGGATTCCGAGCTGGACGGCGAAGTAAAAAATATAACCCAATACGGCGCTTTTGTCGATTTGGGCGGCATCGACGGATTGCTGCACCTCACCGACATGTCCTGGGGCAAGATCAACCACCCCAGCGAAATGCTGAGTATTGGCGACAAGGTCAAGGTCAAGGTCATCCGCTTCGACAGCGAGACCAACAAGATCTCCCTGGGCTTGAAACAACTGGTTCCCCACCCCTGGGAAACGATCGAACTCAAATTCCCCGAAGGCGTCCGCATCACCGGCAAAGTGGTCAGCGTCAAGTCGTTCGGCGCTTTCGTGGAGATCGAGCCGGGCGTGGATGGCCTGGTCCATATCTCCGAAATGTCGTGGACCAAAAAGATCACCGATGCCCGCAAGATCCTCAAGGTGGGCGACACGGTGAACGCCATCGTGCTGGAGTTGGACAAGGAAAACCGCCGCATCTCCCTGGGCATGAAACAGATGGAAGCCAATCCCTGGCTCTCGATCGAAGACCATTATCCCATCGGCACGGTCCTTACCCGCCCGATCAAAAGCCTCACCGCGTTCGGCGCCTTTGTGGAGATCGACGACGGCATCGACGGCCTGATCCACATCTCGGACATCAGCTGGACCAAGCGGATTTACCACCCGCGGGAAATATTCCGCAAGGGCCAGGAAGTGGAAGCGGTCATCCTTTCCATCGACCGTGCCTTGCACCGTGTGGCTTTGGGCGTGAAACAGCTCACACCGGACCCTTGGGAACATCTGAACACTTCGCTGCCCATCAATACGGAAGTGAAGGGCACGATTAGCAAGCTCATCCCCAAGGGTGTGCTGGTAGACGTCCAGGTTGGCGACGACACGGTGGAAGGATTTATCCCGATCTCCCACCTTGCCCTGCCGAAACTTGAGCATTCCGAAGACGCTTTCTATGCCGGCGAGGAAATTCCTCTGAAAGTGATCGAGATCGACCTCGAAAACCGCCGCCTGATCCTCTCCGTGAAAGCCTTCTTCTTCTCACGCGACCCCAAACTGCAGGAAGAATACATCGCCCTGCACGAGCAATACATGCGCGACCGCCTGGCCCGGATGCAAAAGAAACGGGCTGAACGCAGCACCCGCGAAAAACAGCGCGAAAACAAGGCCGAGGGCGCGCATGATGAAGCAGTGGCGCTAATAGTGGACGGAGAACCGGAAACTCCAGCCGCGCCTGAAACGATACAGCCCGCGCCTGAACCCACAGCTGCAGCGCAGCCCGTGGAAGCTGAAGAGCCGGAAATTCCGGCCAGCCCGGAAGAAGTTCCCGTGACCGAAGTGGTGGAAGCGCCTGTGATCGAGACTGTGGAAACTCCCCAGCCGGAAATCCAGCCCGAACCCGCAACCCCGGAACCAGAGCCCGTGCTTGCCCCGACTGAAGCGGAAGAACAGGCCGTCCCGGCTTCCGAAGAAACTCCGGAAGTAAAACCGGAAGACTGACAACATGGGACTGAGTGATTTGAATATCCGGATCTAAACAGATGTTCCAGATCGCTCCACTCCCTAACATAATCAACCAAGATCAAGATAAGGCGGCTCTGCGGAGCCGCCGTATCTCTATCCTCCTGGATTTCCTGCTGCCCATCCTGATCCTGGGCTTGGGGACGGCGCTGATCCGCTTTTACAACCTGGATCTGAAGTGGGGAGCCCGGTTCTTCGATGCGGCCGGGATGTGGCTGGGCAAGCAGATCCCCGCGTTCGACCTTATCTACGATTATGGCACGCTGCCGGCCTTGCTAACAGCCATCGCCGGACTGGGCGTCTGCATCACCGGATTCGCGCTGCCAAGGCTAAAGCAATGGCGCCGGAGCTCGCTGTTCCTGGTGCTGGCGATGCTGCTGGGACCGGGCTTGTTGGTCAACGCCGTTCTGAAAGAATATTGGGGCCGGCCCAGGCCTCGCAACGTGGCGGAGTTTAACGGCCGCTACGCATTCGAAGAGCCGCTGAAGATAGATCTGAGCAGTCCCGGCCAGTCCTTCCCCAGCGGACACGCTTCGATGGGATTCTACTTTTTCACCCTGCATTTCCTGACCCGCAAACGCAACCGGAGGACAGCCGCCTGGCTGTTTCTGCTGGGACTGGCCTATGGCGTGGCGATGGGCATTGTGCGCATGGCCCAGGGCGGGCATTTCGCCTCGGACGTATTGTGGTCCGGGGGCCTGACCTGGCTGGTCTGCGCGGCTCTGTATTACCTGATGCGGCTGGACAAAACGCCCGGCCTGGCAAACATCGATAAGGAAGCATTATGAAAACCAAACACATCCTGCTGATCCTGGCGCTCCTTTCCCTCTTCATCCTGGTTTTCGCGAGGGTGGGTGAAAAACCCTGGGTGGAACGCAATGAATGCGTGGGCTGCGGCGATTGCGTAAAAGTCTGCCCCACCAACGCGATCACCATCCAGAACGGACGCGCTACCATCGATCCGGAACTCTGCATCGACTGCATGTTCTGCGTGCAGACCTGCACTTACCGCGCCATCAGGACCGCAAAATGAACAGGCGCCCGACTCTCTGGCTGCTGCTCAGTTTCGCTCTGGTGCTGCTGCTCGCTTTTGCCTGCCAGCAGTTCACGGGCGCTGAGTATTTCATCGATTCATCTTCCTGCAACGGCTGCGGCGAATGCATCCGCATCTGCCCCAATGACGCCATCTACTACAACCAGTCTGGCAAAGCCGAGATCGACCAGACCAAGTGCACGCACTGTGCAAATTGTGTGGCAATATGTCCCAACAACGCTGTTTATTGATCGCCGCCGTACTCATGCTGGCCTGTGCTTTGCAGGCCCAGAACGCGTTCACGCTGAGAAGCGACGCGCAAATGGTTATCGCTCAGTCTCACACCGGAGTTGCCGGACTGAACCGCATGTCTTGGGAGCATCATTTCGGTCCGGATCTGGATTTGAGCGTCAGTTCCACCCTCAATTCCAATGACCGGATCATCCCCACCAACGTGCAGAAACTCTGGCACAACGGGCTTGTGGACATAAATTATCGGGGGACGGATTTCACGGTGCACGCGGATTACCGCAACACGGTTTTCGGTGCGTCACAACTATTGGGGCTGTATCCCACATGGGATCCCCTCACTTCGCAAAAGAGGCTGATGCAGCACCAGGGAACCATCGCCGCCGAGTTTGACGCCGATTTCCTGCAACTGGGAGGCTTTGCGAGCGGCAAGATCCTGCGCTACACGCCCTACACCCTGGACCTGGACACATTTGAACTGGTCAGGCAGGACAACGCCAATGCCACCGACGTTTATACCGGCGCGGTCATCAAGGTTCCCATCATAAAAGGTTTGGCGACTCACGTGGCGATGGATTACAAATCCGGCACTTTCGCCGATAATGGAGAATATGACCTGAACAAACTCAATGCCGGGCTGAACGCGGATTACAAGATCCTGGGCAATGCCTCCGTGAGTGCGTCCTTCGACTGGACCAAGCGCACTGGAGCCGCCATCAGCAACGGCAAAACGAATCTACTGCGTTCCACGCTGCGCTTGCGGCACAGGTTCTCCAATTCCCTGGCTGGTTACCTGCTCTACATCAACAACAGCTGCCTGAACGACAGGATGAAGAACCTCCGCCTGATGGCCAATTACCTCCGCGCTCAAGTGCAATACAGTTTCCCGTCCGATCCCACTGGCGGATCGTATCTGCTCGTGGGTGGAAAATACAGCCCGGAAAACAAAGCCGACGCTTATTTCGTGGAAGGCGACTACAAGGTTCGTGAGAAGATCTATGCCGGCGGTTCCCTCAATTTGCAGCCGGACTGGCAGGCCTTGATCTCCGCCAGATTAAGCTACTACTACACTCCGGTCAACGAACTGCACCTGCAGTACAGCCACCGGCAATACACTCCCTGGAACAACTCCAGCCTTGATTTCGGCGCCAATTACCTGGGCGTCGGCACCAGTTTTCACTGGTAAAAAAGGACCTGGATAACAGCCTAAAGCAGTTGCAATCTCTGAGCGCGGACCTGCTTGCCCAGCCGCAGTTTCAGGACGTAGGTACCGGCCGGACAGCGTTTCCCGGAGCCGTCGCGGCCATCCCAAACGAATTCGTTCCAGCCTGTCAAACCCGCTCCCACGCTGCGTTCCAGCACGATCTGGCCGCGTAAGTTGCCGATGGCCAGTGACACGGGCTGGCTGGAATCTTTGCTAAAGACGATCCGACTGGAAGCATGGAAGGGATTGGGTGAGACGCTTAGCAGTTGGAACCGCGCCTCCGGATTTAGTTCATCCCCGTTGGCCACAGCGCTGAGCATGAAGTTCTGCTCCGTCACGTTCGCCGATTCCACCACCACACCGGTAACGGATTGAGGTGCGTAGCCCGCGGCGCTGCAGGTCAGATCCCAGCTTCCCGGCGGCAAGGATAGTTCGTATCCTCCAGTGGCTGTGGTGTTTGTGGTATAGGTTCCGGTTTGGATCGTGGCACCCGATATGGGATTGCCGCTGCCGTTGGTAACCATGCCAAACAAGGTGCCGTTGACGATCGCGGGCTGCCAAACCAGCGTCATATCGCGGAAGTAGGTCTCGTTGGGGATAACCTGGTCGATCGGATTGGGGCCTTTGATAAAGGAAATCTGCTTGTATTTGCCCATGTTGGAGGCAGTGGCGTTGTGCTCAGAAAATTCCACGTTGATCTTGTATTCGCCGTCGGGCATCTGCGTGCCCTGGTAGTTGGCGCCGTTCCAGCTCACGTTGTGCAGAATGTGGTTGTTCAAAGAAGCGCCGGTTACCGCGCCGGTCGTGTTGCCGCCGGAACTGGCGTTCCAACGGATCAGAGTCCAGCGATAGGTGGCAGCCCAGATCTTGATCGTTTTCACGAACTGGTTTTGAGCGTTGGTGATCCAGATCACGCCGGAGTTTCGGGGCGCATATTGTCCGTTGTAGGTCACGGTGCGCACGCTGAAACTCAAGGTGCCATCGGTGGTTCTGGTTTGTCCGCCTGCCGGAATGCCGTTGGCGTTGAATTGCGCCTGGCTCGCCACTAATGAGATCACGGCCAGTAATAACGCTATAAGTGATAAGTATTTCATTTAATATCCTTTATGCTGTCTGGACTGCGGAACAGCTTCCGCGAAAGAGAGGTAATCTCTTTGCAAAAGACGTTCCATTCAGCTGAGAGAATCTCCGTTGTTTTGCCTGGATGAGAGTTCCGCATAGATCATCCGGAGCCGTCAGCCCCCCAAGCCATTGTTAAGAGCTGATCTGATACCGGATATGCCCCGGGTGTCCATTTACGGCTGAGGAACGCGCTCCGTAAACTAATTCTTGACATTAGAGACTATGTGGAGCATAATGTCTAAAACTGAATACGAGGTGAATCATGAAGAATAAATTCTACCTGGCGCTGGTTGTGCTAATGCTGGCGTGCACAGCACTCCCAGCCGAATACAACAACTCCAATGCAGCCATTGGCGTGCATTTTGGCACCAGCACCGGCAGCGGCTACGCCATGCGCTGGATGGGTCCGCAACATGGTTTGCAGGTTACGTTCGGCGCTTATACGCTTGGGAAGAACAAATCCAACTTCGTTGAGTTTGACGATTGGGATTCCGACTACGACGGCGATACTCTGATCACGGTCACCAGCAATGGCCGTAAAGCCGCTGCCAATCTGGGTTTAAACTACATTTACAATCTGGATGACTTCCGGAATGGCCGTGTCTATATCATGGGCGGTGCTACCTATCAGTATTTCCAGCAGAAAAAATTCACCCAGGACTACAGGCTGGTGGTCGATCCCGAGCACTACTACAACCACTATGAACCTGTGCCAGACACGGAAGACAACTGGCTGAAAAAGGAGCATCGCTGGACAGTGGGTGTCGGGCCAGGATTCGAATGGGCTTTGGGCAAGCAATTTCGCCTGGCTGTCGAATTGCCCATCACCTACAACTGGAAACACGACATCGTGATGTGGATACCGCAAGCGGGGATCTACTACTACTTTAAGTAAGCCCGCCCTTTACAAACAGGTACATAGATAATTCTGCTCTCTCCAAGCTATTTGGAGGGAGCAGAGCTTTTTCCGCGGGAAATTTACCTTGACACAATCCGCAAGCGCACAGATGCTAGATCATCGCTATCCAAGAGGTGAAACATGAATGTTCGTTTACTGCTGGCCGTGATGTTACTGCTCTTGCTGGCTCTGCCGCTTTATGCTGAAAACGAGAACTCCAAAACTGCCTTGGGATTCCACGCAGGCACATCCACCGGCGTAGGCTACGCCATGCGTTGGATGGGTCCGGAGGTTGGGGTCCAAGCCACCTTTGGCGCTTATGCCATCAACGAATCCTCTGCCATCAACTTCGCTGTAAACGGCATGGGCATTCTGGACGAGTTCCGCTACGGCCGCATCTACATCATGGCCGGCGGCATGGTCAAGTACTACCATCACGATAAATACGAAGATCCCTATTACCCGGAAGAGGAAATCAACGAAAATCGTTGGTGCGTGGGGGTCGGACCCGGTTTGGAATGGATCCTGAGCAAGCAGTTCCGGCTGGCCCTGGAGATCCCGATCACCTACAACTGGAAGAATGACATCATCATGTATATCCCCCAAGGCGGCATCTACTACTATTTCAAATGACTTAGGGCTCGCTTTCAAACTCGGTGGTCTTGGCCAGTCCACCAAGATGTGAATTCCTTGGTTAGGGCTGCCGTCCTCCGGATTCACAGAGTGGGCCGGGCTGGCTGGAGTTCAGGATTTCCACCCAGCCATTGCAGGTAGTTTGATTTGTAGCAGCGGAATGCTACACTGCCCGTGACGCCCCAACCCACTCAGATCAAGATACAAAGCAAGATACAAAATCAAGATACAAAATCAAGAAACAGCCATGTTTACCAGCAAGGTCCCGTGGCTTGCAGTCAATCACTTCTCAATCAAGCCTTAATCAAGCGTCAATAATTGAGAAGTGATTGACTAGTGATAGACAAGTGATTGACTGCAATCCCCGGGAGCGTCCGGAAGAACGTGAAGGTAACCATAGGTTGATAACCTCTTAATAGACTCATTTGGCTCGCTTTCAAACCGAGTGGGTTGTCCCTTGGGGGCGATAGATGTGTAACCCACTGAGGAAATTAGCGGAACTATGGGATATGAGATCGAAACGTATGATGGAGCCCCGGAGGGTGCGACAGATCATAGCGGCGGGTGCGAGCGACGCAGGAGCGGAGCCCCCGGAATGTAGTACCGACAACACATTTAAGCCCCGGAGGGTGCGACAGACATTCAGCTAACCATCTCAGGCAGAAAAAGTCAGTGTGTCGCACCCTCCGGGGCTTCATTGATATTCGTGTAACCGGATCGGGGGGCTTCGCTAACCACCCCACAAACTCGCTGCGCTCCTTTGCGGGGACCCCGGTTCGCTCGCACCCACCGCTATGTTCTGCCGCACCCTCCGGGGCTTACCCACTCAGTTTGGAAGAGAGCCTCTCATTTCTATGGCTCTCTTCCAAACTAAGTGGGTGGTGCGTGTCGGTTAAACCTCATCTCAATCTCAATGGTAAGCCCCGGGGCTTGAAAGAGAGTTTTGATTATCTGCTCTTTCTCTCCGCTCTTTCCGTTGCTTAGCCCTTACCCGTCCAGAAAGCAAAAACCCCGCATCAAGCGGGGTTATTTTATCTATTCACCGATTATTTTGACCAGCACGCGCTTTCGGCGCTTGCCATCGAATTCTCCATAGAAGATCTGCTCCCAAGTTCCCAAGTCCAGTTTGCCGTTTGTGACAGCGACCACCACCTCGCGTCCCATGATCTGGCGCTTGAGGTGCGCGTCGGCATTGTCCTCATAGCCGTTGTGGGCGTATTGCGAGTGGGGCTTTTCCGGAGCCAGGGTTTCCAGCCAGCGTTCGAAATCGCCGTGCAGGCCATGTTCGTCGTCATTGATGAACACCGAGGCGGTGATATGCATCGGATTTACCAGGCACAGGCCTTCGGCGATCCCGCTTTCGCGCAGGCATTCTTCAACCTGATGCGTGATGTTCACGTACTCCCGGCGTTGCCCGGTTTGGAACCACAGTTCCTTGCGAAAAGACCGCATCAGACGATGGGGATCATCTCCAGGTAGCTGGCAAATTCAGCTGCAGAATCGAAGACCATGTCCGCGCCCGCTTTTTCCAGGGCGGCCCTGCCATCGTAGCCCCAAGCCGCGCCAACGGAGATCATGCCGGCGTTCTTGGCGGTTTCGATATCCACAGCCTGGTCACCCAAAAAGGCGATGTTTTCCGGCTTTACCTTCAGCCTGTCGGCCAATTCCAAAGCCCGGGTGGGATCCGGTTTCATGGGCTTGTCGGGTTGCTCGCCGCTGTAGATGCCAAAGGGGTTCTTCCCCTGGTTGATCATCACGCCGCGGAAGTAATGGCGGATCATCTTCTTGGTGAAGTAATGCACTTTGTTGGAAAGAATCGCCACCTTGATCTTATGCGATACGCAGAGCTGGATCAGGTAGAGGATTCCAGGATAGGTATTGGTGTGCAGGAACCAGCTTTCTTCATAGTGGTTCCAGAACTTTTCGGCCATCGCTTCCACATCGGCTTCTTTCCGATGTGCGGCCGGCAATGCTTTTTTGGTAAGTTCGAATAGCCCATTACCCACAAAATCTTTGTAAGCCTCCAGTTTGTGCTCAGGATATCCGCTTTCGGCCAAAGCAAGATTCATGCTTTCCGCGATGTCTTGCAGGCTATCCAGCAGGGTGCCATCCAGATCGAAGATCACGGCTTTGATTTTGGGTTTCTTTTTCATGTTACACGTCCTTGGCATTTGTTTTTTCGGTTAAAGCTCGTTTCCCGCCGGAAGCGATACCGGCGGGTTTTACTCTCGAATCTCATGTTTCCAATGGCCTCTTTGAAACGGGTCCGCGAGGCCGTATCAAGAAAGTTCTCTTCGGTACTATTCCAGAAGCCCGGTCTGCTACTCAAGCTGGAACACGCCATGTATGCTGCTCCCGCGACCGATACTCCGGCTGCTGGTGCCTGCCTGGCTTCTAACAAGGCGTCCATTCTGCGGAGTTCATTCTGTGGCCGAACAAGCATGGTGCGTTGACTAGCTTTGGTTGGGCTTCCTTAGTTTTGTTCTTAGGAACTGATGCCACCACACTTTTGAATGGCTGTTATTGTCCATCTTTTTTTTATATACTAATCCAAAATGCAATTCGCGCCAACCCAAACTTGACATAAAGAGGGCAAATACAAGTTTGGACTCAGAAAAAAAGTTACAGGAGCAGAGATGAAAATCGTCCAGGTAGTCGGAGCCCGCCCCCAATTCGTCAAATTGGCGCCCATTTCACGGTTGCTGCGGCAAAACCATACCGAGATCATCATCCACAGTGGCCAGCATTACGATATCCAGATGAATGACGTCTTTTTCCAGGAAATGCTGATCCCGGCTCCGGATTACAACCTCAACATCGGTTCAGCCAGCCAGGCTGTGCAGACAGCGGAGATCCTGGAAGCCCTGGAACCTCTATTGATCGAGCATCAACCGGATTTCGTGATCGTATACGGCGACACGAACACCACTCTGGCCGCCGCTCTCGCCTCGTCCAAACTGGGTTTGCGGACCGTGCACGTGGAAGCCTGCCTGCGCAGTTTTAATCGCGCGATGCCCGAAGAGATCAACCGCATCGTAGCCGACCATGTTTCCGACATCCTGCTCTGCCCCACTTCCACTGCAATGGCCAACGCACGCAAGGAAGGCCTGCTGGATAAATGCCACCTCGTGGGCGACATCATGACCGACAGCCTGAAACTGGGCTTGGAACTGGCTTCCGGTACCGATGTATTGAAAGAACTGCGGTTGAAACCGCGGGAGTTTTACCTGCTTACCCTGCACCGTCCCTACAATGTGGACTCGCCGCAAATCCTGGCGCACATCCTGTCCGGGCTGAACCGTCTGGGCAGACAGATCGTGTTCCCTGTCCATCCACGCACCCGCAACGTTTTGGCGTCACTCGACCCCGATTCCTATACCCATATCCGCTTCATCGAGCCCCAATCCTACCTCGATTTCCTCTGTTTAATGCAAGCCTCGGAACTCATCCTGACCGATTCCGGAGGTATCCAGAAAGAGGCCTATATCATCCGCAAACCCTGCGTGACCCTGCGTTCCGAAACCGAGTGGCTGGAAACCGTAGCCAGCGGTTGGAACCTTTTACTGCCGGTGGATTCAGCGGTTTTTCCGGATAAGATCAGCGGATTTCGCGTTCCAACCGAGCATCCTGACCTGTTCGGAACAGACGTCGCCAGCAAGATCATAGCACTGCTGGAAAAAACAAAAGAGATCGCAGATAAAAAGGAATAAGAGGATTGAAAGTGACAGTAGCTAAAGCCCATCTGATCCTCATTGGCGGCGGCACCTGCAGCGGCAAGACCACCATCGCCGTCGCCATCGGCAAACGCATCGCCGACCTCAAGACAGTCATCATCTCGCACGACAACTATTACCGCGACCTCAGCCATCTGCCCCGCGAAGAAGCCGCCCTCGCCAATTTCGACCATCCGGACGCCATCGACACCCCTTACCTGCTGCGCGACCTGAAAGCCATGCTGGCAGGCCAGGCGGTCGATGTGCCGGGTTACGACTTTTCCACGCATAGCCGCAGCGAAGGCACCCTCTGCGTCGCCAACGCCGACG
>DAHVPC010000069.1 GCA_027318475.1 Candidatus Cloacimonadota bacterium
TGGCCCGCCGGCATCATGCACGAATTCGTCGCAGGAACCTATACCACCGGCGTATCCACGTTCGCCGCTTATGGTTCGATGCTGCATATGGACAAGATCGACATCACCGACGAAGAAACCTTTGGCCCCACTGGTGAGCAATTCACCAACAGCAGCCTGGCCGTCGGCTTCGATTATGCCCAGCAGTTCACCAACAAGTTCTCGGCCGGCATCGGCGTGAAATACCTGCGCGAAAACCTCTACGAATTCAACGTCAACAGCTATGCCTTCGACCTTGGCTCCATCTACAACACCGGCTGGAGAAACGTCAAGATCGGCATGACCCTGCGTAACTTCGGCCCGGACATCCGCTATCTGGTGGACGACGACGAAGACGGTGCCACGGACGAAGATCCTTGGGACCTGTTTGATAACGACGGTGATGGTGAGGAGGATGAGGACGGACCCGAGCTCGATTCCAAGATCCCCATGAGTTTCTCACTGGGAATCAGTGGAGACATCCAACGCACCGATACCACCTACTGGATCGCCTCGCTCCAGTTGGATAACGTCATCGACCGCATGGAAACCTGGAACCTGGGTACGGAATACAAACTGGGCAACCTCTTCCTGCGTGCCGGATACCAGTTCAATTACGATACCAACGGTTTCAGCGCCGGCGTGGGTTACCAGATCCCCACCCGCTTTGCCATCCTCAACGTCGATTATGCTTACACAGATATGGGCGCCCTGGCGGAGAACTTCCTCACCAGCGCGCATCGCCTGTCGCTCAAGATCAGATTATGACCTATGACCTGATAAATATATGGAGGTAATAATGAAAAAACTCTTACTGGTCGTATTAACGCTCAGCTTCCTGCTGACCTTGGCCTTCGCCAGGGAAATGCTCCCGGCTGACAATCTCAAACCGCTGGATAGCCCCCAGGGCATCAGCATTCCCAACAGCCGCGAAGTGCCGGAATACACTTTCACCAAGCTGCCCACTGCCATCATCACCAACTACTATGATTACATGATCGGCAGTTACAACGGCTTGCCCCTGAGAGTGATCCCGCAAGTCGCTGGTGGCGGATATTTCATGACCTATCATGGACGCCGCCAACCCACTGCCACCCGCCGCTCTTTCTACACCTACATCGACGCTGCGGGCAATGTCGTGAACAACAACGAAATCACCAGCGTGCAAAACCACGAAGGTTATTCCACCCTGGCCGTGGATCCCATCTCTGGAAAGCCGATGTACGCCTGGCATGCCAATGCCGATGACGAAGGCCTGCTGGAAGTCCAATTCACTTCCGATGCCTTCATCGCCGGGATCGCCGGCCTGTTCAACGATGTGGTCATCGCCATCAACAATCCCACCCCATTGGTCTCCCCCGGTGGAACCCCCACCTCGGACAACGAGTTCATTTGGCCCACCGCGCAGATCGGACCTTCGCCCATCGCTGGCAAAAGAAGGGTCTATCTGATCGCCAGGAACTCCGTTTACGTCACCCAGGGACCTTCTGAAAACCCCTACATCGCTTATGCCGACTTCAACGAAGCTGATATCGAAAACGGTGTTCCCCTTACCTGGAACTATGTCAGCATCCCGGAAATGAACCAATGGAACGTCGATGCCGAATGGCGCCGCCCCTTCCACGCCATCACCGTTGACGACGCCGGCAATGTCTACTATGCCGGATACCACTTTGCCGTGGCAGCCGACGGTACCACCGACATCGCCGAAGCCGACATGGATGTCTTCGTGTGCCCGAATTATGGACAGGGAACCTGGACCCGCATCAGCGACTTCAGCAATCTCGCCACCTGGAATCCGCCTGCCACACCTGGCGGAACCGCTGGATACTTCACCGATTCCGACAATGGCGACATCCCCTACACCAACGAGCAGTTGCACTGGGCGATGGCGAATTCCGCGCATATCAACGCCGTGGTGGATAACAACGGCAAGATCCACGTCCTGGGCGTCTGGGCCCTGAGCACCTTCAACGGCTATTACTATCCTGCCATTCAGTTCGTCAAAGAATTCGTCTTTGACCCCGCCACCCAGGATTTCATGGTCAAGGAAGTCTATCCCCAGAAAGATCCTAATGATACGTTCAACACGTATTTCCAACCTTGGGATATGGAAGCGCCTTGGGGCCAGGTTGATGAATACGGCGGAGACGCCACCAACGGCTACTATCCCCTCATGGCCACCGACTGGCCTTTCTGCCATTGGGATCAGGCCGCTCACGGCGACGCCATGCTCTTCCACTACAACAACACCAAGATCAGCGAATCCAATGATGAAGGCATGATGGTCGCCTTGTGGCAGAATGCCCAACGCGCCCGCTGGTTCAACTATTATTCCGACACCGATTACCAGGCTTATGCCAACACCCCCGAGATCTATATCTCCGTGTCTCCGAATAACGGCGAACTGTGGAGCGAACCCATCGTCCTGAACAACGTGGAAACCGCGCAATTCGCCGGACTCAAGCCCATGTGGACCTATCCCGCCGACAAGGTCATCTACGTCAGCACCGATGGCCAGGGCCGCAAGATCGGCAAGATCGGCGTGATGTTCTACAACGACTTCACTTGGGGCTCCAACGCCATCTCCCCAGCCTACCATCCCACTCCGGATGGTGGCGAAGTGATGTTCATGGAACTGCAGATCACCTTCCCCTACGGCACCTCCAACTCCGATCCCTCCACTCCTTCGGTTTCCAACATGCTGAATCAGAACTACCCCAACCCCTTCAACCCGGAAACCACCATCAGCTTCGACATGCCCGTAACCGGCCACGCCAACCTTTCCGTCTACAACGTGAAAGGCCAGCTGGTCAAGACCCTGGCAGACGGCAAGCTGGGCTATGGCAAACAGTCCTTCGTGTGGAACGGCACCGACAATAGCGGCCAAAACGTCACCAGCGGCCTCTATTTCTACCGCCTCACCGCCAATGGCAGCACCGAAACCAAGAAAATGATGCTGATGAAATAATCTCAGCAGCAGATAATTCCACTGCAAACCCGGGTGCCAGCCACCCGGGTTTTTTGTTTGCCTCTCTTTCAATTCAATAGGGTAAGTAGACGGGATTGCGTCGTGGACATCCCCGGTAGTGTAGCATTACGATGCTGCAAGATGTAGCGCCGCTTTCCAAGCGACAATACATGGCTCTCTACCAAACCGAGTGGGCAAGCCCCGGAGGGTGCGACATATCATAGCCCCGGGGTGCAGCGCATGGGGTCTCCGACGGACAACTTGTTGGCCTGTGGGGTGTAAGCGGAACCCCGGGTCATGAGATAGCGGCACTGAATTTCAGAAATCCCCTACCCCTCCCTTTGGAACTTGCCGGTCGGCAGGTTCCAAAGGGAGGGGTTGGGTGCATAATATATAAAAATGTTAGCCCCTAACCCGGGGTTACGCTGACCACCCCGTCGCCATACTCCGCATGACGCCGAGGACCCCGGTCGCTACACCCCGGGCTATGATATGGCGCACCCTCCGGGGCTTACCATTGAGGCTGAGAGTGGTAACTGGCACGTTCTCCCACACGGTTTGAAAGAGAGCCGTTAGAAAGATCTCCTACTTCTCCTGCAATTGGCCAATTCGCCTTAATAAGCCTTAATTTTAAGCCTTAATTTTCTGCCCATCAACCGTTTGCCTGCCAGGCCCTGGGGGTTAGCCTTAATCAAGTCTTAATCAAGTCTTAATCAAGCCTTAATTATTGACGCTTGATTAAGGCTTGATTAAGAAGTGATTGACGCCGTGACGCCTGGGCCTGGCAGGCCAGAAAAACGCTAATAAAAACCGTAACACTGCCTTCACCGGGGACCTCGACGCGCAACTTGTAGGTCGGTGGGGTGGGGTGGTCTGGCGGTCGTTCCTCCGCGGTTACGCAGTACTTAATCCAATACAACATCTATTGCAATTCTGACAGAGATTTGCTTGAAGATCAGTAAACATTGGCCTGCTGTACTTTAAAGCACCGCCTGAAGGCAGCGCAACGACCGCGTAAAGTCTGTGTTGCGGCCATGTGAAACTCGCTGCGGTTTCATTGCCGCCGCGGGCAAACCAGCCTTCCCTCGCCTACAACAGACGGTAAAAGATTATAACTTGACAATTTTGGCGGCCTCAATAATTGATGTAGATGTCTTGAAATTGTGGTTTACCGCTATCCGGTGGGCTGCATGGAAAAGCAGTTTTGATCCGGTCGCTGAGATTACGGGATCAATTATAGCGTGACAAACTCAACCTATATCTAAGAAGGAGCCCCCATATGAAACGTGTTTTTCTAATCGCCTTCGCCATAGCGCTGCTACCCGTCTTACTGCTGGCGGAAGCGCTGCCCGCAGGTCCGCAGCCAACCCCGCTGCCTTCGCAGCCTGGCAGGCAATTGCCCGTCCAGCGCGAAGTCCCGGCCTATACTTTCACCAAGATTCCGACGTCCATCATCACCAATTATTACGACTACATGATCGGCAGTTACAATGAGATCCCGCTGCAGGTGATACCCGCATCCCAAGGCGGCGGTTATTTCATGACCTACCACGGACGCCGGCAGGCGACTGCCACCCGCCGGGTTTTTTACTCCTACCTCGATCCCACGGGCAATGTGATCAACAACAACGAGATCACCAGCGTGCAAAACCATGAGGGCTTTCCCGGCATGGCCGTTGATCCTGTTTCCGGCAAGCCGATGTATGCCTGGCACGCCAACGCCGATGCCGATGCCGACCTGGAAGTTCAATTCACCTCTGACGCCTTCATAGCCGGAATCGCCGGCCTGTTCAACGACCTTACCATCGTCGGCGAAGCTCCGATCAGCATCACCCCTCCCGGCGGAACCGCCACCACGGATAACCAGTTTATCTGGCCCTGTATGGTGATCGGACCCTCTCCTGTGACCGACAAACGCCGCGTTTATGTGGGTATGCGCAACTACGTTTCCCACGCAGTGAACGGCAGCCCCAGCGAAAATATGTACATCGCCTATGCGGATTTTGATGCCACCGACATTGAAAATGGCACTCCCCTGGTTTGGACGCATATCACCATTCCAGAACAGGACGCCTGGAACCATGATATGGTGAATCTGCGCCGTCCTGCCGGCACTTTGGCGGTTGACGACGCGGGAAACCTTTACTGGGCCGGACACCATATCTCGCAAACCGGCGACAGCGTTCCCATCGACGAAGCCGATATGGACGTCTGGATCTGTCCCAACTATGGGCAGGGAACCTGGACCAGATACAGCGATTTCGGCAATATCCCCACCTGGAACCCCAATTCAGCACCCAGCGATACAACCGGGTATTACACCGATCCCGATAGCGGCGACATTCCCTATGGAGACGGTGAACTCTACTTCGGCATTTCCAATTCCGGCCACGTCAACGCCGTTCTGGACGATACGGGCAAGATCCACGTTCCCAGCTTGTGGGCGCTGAACACCTATAATGGCTACTATTACCCCGCCCTCCAATTCGTTCGGGAATTTGTCTTTGACACCACCACGCAGGACTTTGTGATCAGGGACATCTATCCCCAGAAAGATCCCGCCGACACCTACAACCCGAACTTCACTCCCTGGGATATGGAAGCGCCGTGGGGTGTGGAAGACGGCTGGGGCGGCGATGCCACCAACGGCTACTATCCGCTGATCGCCACGGCCTGGCCTTTCCCGCACTGGGACCAAACCGCGCACACCGACCTGATGATGTTCCATTACAATGGGATCAAACTCTCCGAGCCCAACGACCAAGACATGATGGTCTGCGTCTGGCAGGATTCCGAACGCGCGCGGTTGTTCAACTATTACTCGGATACGGATTATTCAGCTTATGCCAACACTCCAGAGATCTGGATCTCGGTCTCGGACAACAACGGCGACTACTGGAGCGAACCGATCATCCTGGATAATGTGAACACTCCACAAATGGCCGGGATCAAACCGATGTACACCTATCCCGCCGACAAGGTCATCTACACCGGCATGCAAGGCGTGAACAAGGTCGGCAAGATCGGTATCATGTTCTACAACGATTTCACCTGGGGTTCCAATGTGAACTCGCCGTCCTACCATCCTACTCCGGATGGAGGCGAAGTGATGTTCATGGAATTGGAAATAGTGTTTCCCAATGTGGCGGGCGACGATCCCGTGGCTCCTGCCTATTCCAACCTGCTGCAACAGAACTATCCCAATCCGTTCAACCCGGAAACCACCATCAGTTTCGACCTGCCCCAAGGCTCGCCCGTCAACCTTTCCATCTACAACGTGAAAGGCCAGTTGGTGAAGACCTTGGCGGATGGAGAACACGGCTTCGGCCGCCACAGCTATGTGTGGAGCGGCACCGACAACAGCGGAAACAACGTCTCCAGCGGGCTCTATTTCTATCGCCTGACCACCAATGGCCACAGCGAAAGCCGCAAGATGATGCTGCTGAAGTGAGTTGAGAGTTAAGAGTTAAGAAGTCTCTGTAATTGGGATGGCCCTGGCGGCCATCCCTTCTTTTTGGCGCATTTCATGTTGGCCGTAAATAGCCCCGGGTTATGCCAAACTGAATGTGATATCAGCCAATGATAGATGTTTGGATGCTCGCGTGGTCTCCGAACCTTGAGTGAAACACCTACTTTCGCAGCATCAGCCAGACGAAGAACGGGCAGCCCACCGCTGCTGTGACCACTCCCACCGGAAGTTCGATGGCCGCGATATTACGCGCGATCAGGTCGCACAGCGTGAGGAATATTCCTCCTGCCGCCAAGGAATACAGATACACCCTCTTTTGCCCTGAAGGCACGAAAAACCTCACCACATGCGGGATTATCAAGCCCACGAAACCGATGATCCCAGCATAAGCCACGGTGATCCCGATCAAAACCGAACTGAGGACGAAGATCTCCCGGCGTACCCTCGCCACGTTGATTCCCACGCTTCCGGCATAAACGTCTCCCCCGCTCATGATATCCAGAGCTGTGGACCGGAAATAAAGACGGGCCAGGATGGCAATGGATAATAAGGTCAGAACGATAAAAAACCGCCATTCCGCATAGGTGAAAATCCTGCCCAGATTACCCATCAAGGTGCCCAGGATCACCATCGTATCTTTCTGGAACAGATACATCACCAGCGAAATCCCCGCCGCGAAAAACATCCCCGCGATCACCCCAGCGATCAGCAAACGGCTGCGGTCGAAACTACCTTTTTTCTGAGCCAGGCGCCATACTGCCAGGAGGGTCAAAGCCGCTCCGATAAAGGCTCCCAAGGGCATCAGCAAGCTCAGGCCCAGCACGCCGAAGAGGACCGAACCAAAGGCAGAACCAGAAGAAATGCCAAGGATGTATGGCTCCGCGAGGGGATTGGCGAGCATCAACTGATACACGGAACCGATCCCAGCCAGAGCCATGCCCGTAAACAGAGTCAGCAGCAGCCTCGGCAGGCGCAATTGCCAGACGATGTTGCCATCGGCGGAACCGGCAAACAGCGACAAAGCCGTCACGCCAATTCCGCATAAGGCAAGCAGGACCGGAAACAGAAGCTTGGGCTTCACCTCATTCCCGCCACAAACGGAACATCGCGTTCAGGCGCTGCAGTCCCAAAACGGTGCGCGGTGTCGCCCGCAGGATCCAGTCCGGATCGATATCCGCCTCAAAATACACACGCTGGTTCCTGATCGCGGGGATGTCCTGCCAGCCTTTGCGCGCCTTGATGTTGTCCAGGGTGTCCTGCGAAAAGCAGATCATGATGTCCGGAGCGGCTTGAACCACGTCCTCCGCTTCTATCCTGGCGTAATCGCGCTCCAGGATGGGAAAGATGTTGTCTCCGCCCGCGGTTTCGATCACTTCGCCCACAAATGAAGCGTCGGCTACGCTCATAAGCGGATCGCGGTAGATTTCCAGATACACTTTCGGTTTGCGTGCCAGGGGCTGGGTCCGGAGGTCCAGTATAGCCCGGGTGATGCTGTCCGCCAGCGCTTTGGCAGCGCCCTGCCGTCCGATCAGGTCGCCTATCCTGAGCACCGCCACAGGCAGATCGCTGATGGTTTTGGGGTAAATGCTCTCCACCCGGAGTTCCAACTTACGCAGTTCGCCTGCCAGCGCTTCTTGTTCCAGGGCGGAAGTGAAGATCAGATCGGGCTTCAAGGCCAGGATGGCTTCGCGTTTCACCGCTCCGAATTTGCCCACTTTCTGCGTTTGCCGCAGGGAAGGCGGATAGTCGCATTCCTCAGTGACGCCCACGATCTCGTCAGCGCCGCCCAATGCCGCGATGATTTCCGCCACTTCCGGCGAAAGGACAACGATGCGCCTGCCTTCAGCGGTTTTCTGCTCTTTGTTGCAGGAAAACAGGAAGAGGCTGAGGGCTAGAAGAGCGGTAATAACAATGGCTAACTTGGTCATGGCAGGATGTCCACTTGCACCTGGGTGATATCCGGAGCCTTGTCCAGTTCGGCTTTGAGTTCCATCACGTCCGCGTTGTGCATGCGGATGCAGCCGAGGGAAACGTCGTGCCCGATCGATTCCGGTTTGTTGGTACCGTGGATGCCGATGCCGGTCCAGCTCTTGCCGGAAAAACTGCCCGTGCTGTCGGTATCGACCCGGATGAACCAAGGCCCGTAAACGTTTCGGGCTTTGGTTCCTCCGCTTGGTGGCGTGTATAGCCAGCTCCTGGCGTCGTGAATGGCTTTGACCTTGTAATGCCCTTCCGGAGTAGCGGAGTCCTGAGCTTTGATCTTATCCGAGGGATTCTTGCCAGTTCCCACCGGCCAGGTTTTCAGCAGGATTCCGTCCTGATACAATTTCAGCTGATGCTGGTCCTTTTTGACGATGATGTAGTAGCCGGAAGCGATGTTGCGCGGACCGCGAATCAGTCTGGCAGCGGTAGGATCGGTATTCGGGGGAAGTTTATCCGCTGGCTGGATGTTGACATCAGCAGTGCCAGCTGGCGCGGATGTTTCCGGAATGAGGGTTTCCACTCCCATACCGTATCCAGCGCTGCAGAAAAACAGCGCCAGCAGCAGGAGGTGTATCTTATGTTTATCTAGCAAGTTCAATTCTACCTCGCGGATCCTGTATCCATACGCATACAGAGGGTATTGTCACTTCCGGACCAGAGTCTTTGGACAGGCGATTTGTCAACTGCTTTCTGCGGTCCGGGCAAACAAAAAACCCGGGGCCGAAACCCCGGGCTGTGGGTAAAGTGCTGGTCGGGATGACAGGATTTGAACCTGCGACCACTTGAACCCCATTCAAGTACGCTAGCCGGACTGCGCTACATCCCGAGCCTGAGAACCTAAAAAAAGCAGAGCCCGTTTTTGACAAGCAAAATTTGTGTTTGACAGTTCCCGGCGGTTTGGAAAGCATGGGCATACTTGATACTGGATCACGTCCAAAGGTATGAAATAGAGTAAAACAACATGGTTAAAAACACGCTATGAGCCTGATCCGCGTGCAAGACCTGTCGCTGGAATTTGGCGGCAGGTTTGTACTGAAGAACATCAATTGCAGCCTGGAGCATAACAGCCGGGTTGGTTTGATCGGCATGAACGGATCGGGCAAAACGACCCTGATCAAACTGCTGCTGGGGTTTCTCCATCCCACAGCAGGGGAGGTTTTGCGCGCCCGGAATTGCCGTGTGGCCTATCTGCCGCAGGAACTGAAACTGGATCCGGATACCACTCTGCTCGACCATCTGCGTGCCGCCCGGCCTGATCTGCAAGCGCTTGCAGGGGATATCGAGCGCCTTTCCCAGGTTCTGGCCTCCACACACACTCCTCAATCCGAAGCACAATTGAACTCCGCGATTGAGCGTTACACGGCACTCGGCGGCTACGAG
Organism: Candidatus Cloacimonadota bacterium; assembly: GCA_027318475.1. Lineage (GTDB taxonomy): Bacteria > Cloacimonadota > Cloacimonadia > Cloacimonadales > Cloacimonadaceae > Syntrophosphaera. Next base: position 9,822 of record DAHVPC010000069.1, read on the forward strand.
TTCGATAATGAACTCAAGTATGTGCTCACTTCGCTGGATTTTACCGAAGAAACCTGGCACAAACTGAACCGCGACTTCAGCGGCGGCGAGCAAACCAGGATCTGCCTGGCCGCAATCTTGCTCATGGAGCACGACCTCTTGATCCTGGACGAGCCGACCAACCATCTGGACCTGGAAATGATCTCCTGGCTGGAGAAATACCTCCTGAAACAAGGCAAGCCGTTCCTGGTGGTCTCACACGACCGCCAATTCCTGGACAACACAGTGAGCAGCATATTCTGCCTGCGGGACGGCGAATTGAACCTTACCAAGGGCAACTACAGTTCCTTCCGCGAGGCGGACGCCATCGCCAAACTCAGCCAGTCACGGCAATTCGAGCGGCAGCAGAAGTTCATCTCCGAAACCCGTGCCTATATCCAGAAGAACATCGCCGGCACCCGCACCAACTCCGCCAAGTCCCGCCTCAAGATGCTCGACCGGCTGGAGATTGTTAAAAAGCCCGGCCAATCCAAGCAACTCCGCATTCCCCTGACAGCCTCCAAGCGCAGTGGAAACGATATCTACACCCTCAAGGACGTGCGCTTCGGCATTTGGCCGGATCTGGAATTGGCGCGGGACGTGAATATCCGGGCGCATTATCGCGACCGGATCTGCATTTTGGGACCCAACGGCTGCGGCAAGACCACACTTTTAAAACTGCTTCTGGGCGATCTGGAGATCTTCGAGGGGACCCTCAAAACCGGAGCCAGCCTGGATATCGGCTATTACGACCAGCATCAGGTGAATCTGGACGACTCGCTCAACGTGATGGACACTATCTGGCAACTGGTTCCGCAAGCCCCACAGGGCTACGTTCTGGGCTGGCTGGCGCGTTTCGGGTTCCGGGGCGACGACGTGGAAAAAAGCGTGGACGTGCTCAGCGGCGGTGAAAGATCCCGCCTCTACCTGTGCAAAATGATCCACGAAAACCCGAACCTGATGATCCTGGACGAGCCGACGAACCACCTCGACATCGATATGACGGACTCGCTGCTCGAAGCTTTGAAAGAGTATCCCGGCACGGTGATCTTCGTTTCGCACGATCGCTGGTTTTTAGGCGAACTGGCCAACCGCTTCTGGGTGTTCCGCAAGAAACTTGGTCCTGACGGGATTTTCACTACGGTCGAAGAACCAGACTGTGCCTGGCAGCGTGCAATAGAACTGGCATTCGAGGAGCCGGAGGTAGTCAAAGCCCCTCCCCCGCCAAGGGAACGGAAACGCAAGCAAAATCCCTGGTACCTGGAGCAGATCCACCTCCAGATAGAGCAAAAAACCCATGAATTGGCCGCCCTGCACGCCGATCTGGCCGCCATCCACACCGAACTTTCCCGCTCGGAAACCTATGCCAACCCAGAGCGGATTTCTACACTCCAGAAAGATATGGCGGACCTCGAATCGCGGATCCAAACTACGCGCGCGGACATCGCGGAACTCGAGGAACAATACCTCGCCCAAAGTTATGAAGAATAAACGCCGCCTCGGTTTCACCACCTCCTTCCCCGTGGAAGTGGCTTTCGCAGCTGGATTGGAGCCCATTGATTTGAACAACATCTTTCTGGAGGGAGATTCCGCGCTGCACATCCGCAAGGCTGAATTGAAGGGCTTTCCGCGCACCATCTGCTCCTGGATCAAGGGCAATTACGCCGCAGCTTTGGCAGCCGATCTGGATGAAGTAGTGGGCGTTGTCCAGGGCGATTGCTCCAACGGGGCTTCGCTCACCGCGATGCTAGCCGATTCCGGACTGCCCGTATGGCACTTTTCCTACCCTCAGGAGCGCACTTACATCGCACTGGACGCCGAAATACGCAAATTGGAAGACCACTGGGAAGTCAGCCGGGACAAGGTTTTGAAGGTCAAAATGCGCCTGGACCAGATCCGCCAAAAACTCGTCCAGTTAGACGAATGGACCTGGCAGGAACGCCTCGTCAGCGGTAAGGAAAACCATCTCTGGCTGGTCAATTCCTCCGACTTCAAAGGCGATCCCGACCGCTTTGAGCAGGAACTGGACACTTTCATGCGCGACGCCGCGCAGCGTGACCCCATCCCCACCAAACTCCGCTGCGCCTATCTTGGCGTCCCGCCCATCTATCGCGATATCTACGACCGCGTTCAAGAACAAGGCGCAGACGTCCTCTTCAACGAGGTCCAGAGGCAGTTCGCCATGCCTGCGCTGCTAACCGATATCGTGGACCAGTATCTGGCTTACACGTATCCCTACAGCGTTTCGGAGCGCCTGGCCGACATCCTGCCCCAGTTGGAAAAGCGCCGCATCGACGCCGTGCTCAGTTACACCCAGTCCTTCTGCCACCTCCAGATCGACAACATCCTGCTGAAAAAGCACATCAATCTGCCCTTCCTGACCTTGGAAGGCGACCAGCCGGAAGATCTGGACAGCCGGACACTCCTGCGTTTGGAGAGTTTCTTCGAGGTGCACGGATGAGGCGCGTCGCCCTGGGTATGAGCGGGGGCATCGATTCCACCATGAGCGCTTTGCTCTTGCGGGAACTGGGTTACGAGGTCATCGGCCTCACCATGTCCACTTGGGATGAGCGCGTCCCCATCACGGAATCCACCAAAAGCGGCTGTTTCGGACCCGGCGAAGCGGATGACCTTGAAGCCGCAAAACAAGCCTGCTTAAAACTGGGCATCGAGCACCACATAATCCGCTTGCAGCCGGAGTTTCGGGAACAAGTAC
>DAHVPC010000006.1:0-820 GCA_027318475.1 Candidatus Cloacimonadota bacterium
GAATGTGCTGATCCTTAAGAGATCGGATGCAACCCAAAATGCCACCCCGATGGAACTCGCCATCCTAAGGCTCATTTTCTGAATGTAAACACAAAAAAACCGGGACCAGATGGTCCCGGTTAATGGTATCATGTTGATGGGCGGCTTACCTGATGCCCTGGCTCATCGCTTCGCCCAAGCTGAAGATGGGCAGGTAGATCACGATGATGATGCCGCCGACTATGGCGGCCATGAGGACGATCAGCAGCGGTTCGATCAGCGAAGTCAGGCGGTCGACCACCGCGTCCACTTGTTTTTCGTAGAATTGGGCGGCTTTGCCCAGAAGTTTATCCATGTCTCCGGTTTCTTCGCCCGTAGCCAGCATTTGCAGCAATGTGGAAGGGAACAGACCGGTTCTGCGGAAGGCGTTGGCGACGCCGTAACCTTCTTTCACCATCACTCTGGCCCGACGCACTCCGCCTTCCACGACCGCGTTCTGGACCACGTTTTCCGTGAGTTCCATGGTGTCCATGATGGGTACGCCGGCGGCCATGAGAATGGAGAAGGTGCGGGCGAATTTACTCATGATGGAGTTGGAGATCACCTTGCCAATGATGGGCACCTTGAGTTTGATGGTATCCACGATGAAGCGTCCGCGATCGGAAAGGTAGAACAGGAAAAACGCCATGAAAGCGCCAAAGATCAGCAGGATGGCGAAGAATACGTTGTTGGTAATGAAATCGCTGATGGCGATGGCCACTTGCGTGGGTATGGGCAGTTCGGCGTTGAAATCCTTGTACACATTGGCGAAGAGGGGCACGATGTAGTAGAACAGCACCCA
>DAHVPC010000006.1:1184-4003 GCA_027318475.1 Candidatus Cloacimonadota bacterium
GAGACGCCGGTGCGGATCTTGTAGATCGTGAGCATGATCTTGTCGAAGAGGGAGAGTTTGCCTTTAAAGGCACCCTCGGCGGCAGCTTTGACGGAAATGATGGTGCTGCCTTCCTTGGCAAGTTTGTCCACGGCCATGTCCAGGGTGTCGGCTTTGAGGATTCCTTCAACCCGGGCTCCCTTGGCATCTTTGACGATATAGGCAAAATTGGGCATGTTAACTACCTTCCTTAGACTGTGTTTATTCCACGATGGTCATCTTGATGACTTCACGGATGGTGGTGACGCCATTGATCATTTTCTTCATGGCGGAATCGTGCAGGGTGCGCATTCCGGCACGGAGCGCGGCTTCACGGATCAGATCCTGGTTTCCGCCCTCATAAATGATGCGGCGGATCTCGGGATTGACGGTGAGCAGCTCAAAGATACCGGTACGGCCGGAAAATCCGGTGTTGTCGCAATGGACGCAGCCGCGCCCCAGTTTGAACTGGATCTTGGCAGCCTGTTCCGGAGTGAGGCCGCAATCGCTGAGCTCCTGGTCGGTGGGTTTGTAATCGCCGACGCAGTAAGGGCAGACTTTACGGACGAGGCGCTGCGCCATCACCAGGCTGAGGGACGAACCCACCAGATAGGGCTTGATCCCGATGTCCATAAGACGGGTGACCGTGGCGGGAGCGTCGTTGGCGTGCAGGGTGGTGAACACCAGATGGCCGGTGAGGGAAAACTTGATGGCGATATCGGCGGTTTCTTCGTCGCGGATTTCCCCGATGAGCACGATGTCCGGGTCCTGGCGCAAAACTGAACGCAGGGCGGAGCCGAAAGTGAGGCCGATCTGTTCCTTGGTTTCGATCTGGGTGATGCCTTCCAGGCGGTATTCCACAGGATCTTCCACCGTGATGATGTTGGATTCGATGTCCTGGATCTCTTTGAGGGCGGCGTGCAGGGATGTGGATTTACCGCTTCCGGTGGGTCCGGAAACGATGATGATGCCATAGGGACGGCGGATGATCTTTTTGAAGATATCCATGTCTTCCTGTTCGAAACCCAGGGTGGTGAGTTTGAAGCCGAATTCGCCTTTGTCCAGAAGGCGCATCACGACCTTTTCGCCCAGAACCGTGGGGGTGATGGACACACGGACGTCCACGCTCTTGAGCGAGGTTTTGAGGGCGATATGGCCGTCCTGAGGCAGGCGGCGTTCGGCGATGTTGAGCTTGGACATCACTTTGACGATGGAGATGATGCCGGGGTGCATGCCGATGGGCGGAGTCATCACTTCGCGCAAAGCGCCATCCACGCGGTAACGTACGCGGGTGTTTTTGGTGAGCGGCTCGATATGGATGTCCGTGGCGCCGGATTTGATCGCCTCGTTGATGATCAGGTTCAAAAGTTTTACGATGGGGGCGTCAGCGGTCGAAGAAGCCGAAGCGATGGTGATCTCGTTTTCGTCCTCGTCCACGGCCACAAAATCGAAACCGCCGACGGCGTCTTCGACCTGGGTGGTGGTGCGGATGCTTTTATAGTGCTTTTCGATGGTGTCGTGCAATACGGTGTCGCCGATCAGTTCAGGCTTGATCTTCTTGCCCAGGATCTTTTTCAGGCTGTCCAGGACCGTGAGGTCTTCGGGATCGGCCAGGGCGACCACGATGCCATCGCCTTCTTCGCGCAGGGCGATGACCCTGTTTTGTACCGCGTAGGGTTCGGGAATGAGGCTCACGATGCTCAGATCGAGATCCATGAGCTCGCTTTCTTTGACGATATCGTAGCCCAGCTGCATGTTCAGGGCGGTGAGTAATTGCCTTTCGGTGAGGTAACCGAGTTTGATCAGGGTTTCGCCGATCTTCAAACCGAAGTTGGTTTGCTTGATCAGCGCTTCCTTCACCTGGTCGTCATTGACAAATCCTTCGTGGACGAGTATTTCGCCAAGCCGGGCAAACTGGGGATTGTAACTCATGTAAAGTCTTCCTTTATACGCTTATTAACAAAACTTAAGGCCAGGGCCGGTAGAATTCTATAGATTTCCTTTGATTAAAGGCAGGGATGGCTTGGGAAAACCATCCCTGCAGCAAGTTTCTTAGTTTAGGGATCAGAACGGCGGCGGATCCATCCAGTAACGATACAGCGCCACGTTGGTTTCCGCGCTGACGTTCGTTCCCAGAATACGCCCAATGATCTGTACCGCTGGTCTGGCCGGGAGTTTGGGTGAGCGGATCGCCCGCGGGGCATTCCAGATAATGGTAGCGGATCTGTCCCCAAGCCCAGCCCTGGTAGTCGCCAGTGCCGTAGCTACCGTCATCGGTGATGATCCTCCAGGCCGGATCTGTGGGATAATCGTTATGATAGCCTGGAATGGCCACAAACTGCCCCTTCGTACAAAGAAGCATGATCGCGGAATTTCCTACCGGCTGTCCCTGTCCATCCGTAAGAACGCAATAGATATCCGCGGATTTCCAGGTGGGAGTGGTGTTTCCGAAGATCAGGGAGGCTGGATTGGCCTGGATCTCGAACCTGGGGTCGTTCAAAGGCAGCGGCACCGTGGAGTAACCATCGACGCCTTCGCCTTCCACGGCTCCAGTGCTGGCCCGGATCGTGATCAGGTCGTTGGTGTAGATCCCTGAGTAACTGAGCGTCGTGTAGGCTACGCCGTCCAGAGAGTCGTCTTCCACGCTGACGTTGCCCACGTAGGCATTACCCCCAATCTGGCAGTTGGTGAGGTTGTCGATCAACTCAAAGAAGACCGATGTGCCTCTGTCCACAGGATTGCCGTAGACGTCTTTGACCACTGCTCCGGCGATAACCTGCCAAAGACCGCCGCCCATGTTC
>DAHVPC010000006.1:4119-39575 GCA_027318475.1 Candidatus Cloacimonadota bacterium
CGCCCGGATGATCAGGATCCCCGATTCGGTGCCGCTGTTTACCGACACCTGTGCCTCTCCTCCATTTGAGGTGACAAGCACCGAGTCTGTAACCGCGACGTCGTTAAGGTTGGCTCCAGCCGGAGGATTGGTGTTTACGATCCGGAAATAGACCTCGTTGGGCAGGTCGATCAGGTTGCCGTTGATGTCTTTCAATCTCACGCGCAGAATGGCGGATTCGACACCGCCGGTGTTGGCGACATTGAGGTCGATCTGGCCTTCCTGAGTGAAGCTGATGGAATAGACCTCATCGGAACTGATGTAGAATATCAGCTGGGTCTGCAGCGTATCGTTGTTGGCAAAGGCCTTGATGGTGGCCGCTCCGGCGGAAAGTCCGGGAGTGAAGCGGACCTGGGCTTCGCCGTTGTCCTGGGTATTGTAAGTGACCGCCTGGGTGGTGTTGATAAAGGTGCCCAGGTTGGTTTCAAACCGTACGGGTTTGTTCTGGCAGGGATTGCCATGCATGTCGTTCAAGGTGGCGCGCATGAAGATATGGTTGGGACTGGATACATAGCTGGAATCTTGTTCCACCATCTCTCCATCGATCTGCACGAATGACTGCAGCCCGATCGTAAACGGCGAACCGGGCCTGATGATCACTTCGCGCTCGCTGCTCACATCCCCGATACTGGCTGTAACGAAGGCGTTTTCCACGCCCGGAGTGGTCGTTGCCAAAGCCCCCGCGTTATAGTTCGCGTAGGCTCGTCCGTTAACTGTTTGCGAAACGATCGACACCCCCAGGATGTTTCCTCCCGAATCCACAAACCTGCCTTTGGTGCAGGTGAAGGTGATCAGGGTGTTGTTGGGTACGGGGTTACCCAGAACGTTGGTGGCGGAGGCGTTGATCTCCGTGGTCTGCATCACGTTCATGGGATAGGGATTGGCAGGCGAAAGGAAATTCAGGACCACTGAATCGATCGGCGGAACGTCCACGATCGCCACTTGAACCTGGGTGGTGTCGGCGGAAATGATCGAATCCGTGACTGTGGTGGAATAGTTGCGCACCACTGCGGTGATGGTGGCCAGGCCTACATCACCGTCGTCCCAGAAAGTGGTGGTGGCGACTCCGGTGCTGTCGGTGGCGACATTGGCCAGAACCCGTCCCAAGTCGGTGCGGAAATTCACGATCTGGGAAGGAACGCCGAATCCCTCGCCGTCTTTGATGGTTACGCTCACCTCGGAGAAGGTGATGTTGTTATCGGCGTAGATGGTGTCCGGTGAGGCCACGATCTTGGTGATGATGCGCAACTGGTTGGGTGGCGGCGGAGGTGGAATTTCCGGAAGGATCGGAGGTGGATTGCGGCGGTCGCAGGAAGTTGTCAGCGAGACCAGCAGCAGCACCATGATGGTCAGGATGGGGAAAAGGCGCTTGTAGTTCTTCATTGTATATCTCCCCTGGTTAATCTTCGTTGTTGTCGTCGTCGGACTCAAACTTGATCAAACGACGGGTGAGGCGATCGTCCAGCTTGGGTTCGCCCAGGTTCGCCTCTTCTTTGGCTTCGGGATTGAAAGTGAACTGGTCGGCGGTGATCAAGCGCGGCGTGATCTCCATGATCAGGTCGGTGTTCTCCACCATTTCATAACGGTGCTGGAAGAGTTTGCCGATGAAGGGCAGGTCTCCCAGAAGAGGAAGCTTAGAGGTTCTTTGGGTGATCTGGGAATTGAGCAGGCCGCCCACGATGATCTTGTGTTCGTTGGGAACGGTGACAGTGGAAGAGATGCGGCGGACCTTGGTGCGCGGGACATAGCCGCCCACCAGGTCGATGACGGAGCTTACTTCCGGTGAGATCTGGGCAGTGATCTGGCCAATGTCGTTCACTGTGGGGACGACCTTCAGCATGATTCCGACCTGTTCGCGTTCCACCTGGATCTGGTTTTCGTTGTTGGTAACCACGAAGGGAACCACTTCACCGATGTGGATCGAGGCTTCGACGCCGTTCAGGGCGGTGACGCGGGTATCGGTGAGCAGCTTGGCGGCGTTGTTGTCCAGCAGCCAATCGATCGTGATATCGAAGGAGGTCAGTTGGCGGCTGAAATGGCCGATGTCTTTCAGTCCGTTGATGCGTTGGAAATACTGCTGGTCGGGCAGCACCTGGAAGTCGGTGGGATCGCCATGGGGCAGGTAGCCGGTCAGATCGGTGTAATTGTAGGGCAGGCCGGCGCCATCAGCGTTGATGGGGTCCTCGGCCAGGATCGTGGTCAGGTGGTTCAGCCGGCTCCAGTCGATACCATATTTCTTGGAATCAGAGAGGCTGACTTCGATCAGGCGCACCCGGATTTCGATCTGTTTCTGGGCTACGTCGATCCTGTTGACCAGTTCCTGGATACTGTCGAAAGTATCCGTGTTGCCATAGACCATGATGGCGTTTTGACCTTCCAGCGGAACCACTACACCATCGGTGTTTTCCAGGGCCTTGCTAACTTTCGCGGCATCCAGATTGTTCAGATAGATGATGTTGTTGCGTTCTCCGGATTCCTCCATGATGTTTTGCTTGGTGCCCACCAGGAAGGTGTTGTCCCCATAGATTCTATAGGACAGCCCCGCAGACCGGGCAACCAGGGAAATCGCGGTTTCGATCGGAACATCCTTAACGCTCACCGTAACACGTTTCTGCTCCTTGTCCGCTCCGCCGGTCTGGTCGGTTGCAAGCACGATGTTGGTGTTGCTCAAGCGGGCCAGGGTGCTGAGAACCGAGGATAGCGGTTCATCCATGCTGTTTAAAGTAACAGGTCTTCTAAGTGCGCTCGACTGGGCGCCAAGCGAAGCAATTCCCAACAGGAAACTGAGTGCGATGGCGCAGACAATAAAGCGTTTGGGTTCGAAAGCACGTAACATATTTACTCCAGCTTCGTTATATTTTTGCATTAGTAGTTCTGTTCGGTTTGGGTCTGTCTTTGTTGTTCAATGCTGAAATCAGGCATCACAGGCCGGGGTTGGATCTCCAGGGTCTGAGCTCCGCCATAATAGATCCCAACGTTCTTTTCGCTGATCCAGGTGATCCTGCGGCCTTCGACCACGTCACCCACGCCGCCCGAAAAGATCCTGTCCTGGAATTCGAACGTGACCAGCCTCCTGCCGGAATTCTCGTCGATATAGGTGCCAGTGGGGCGGAAAGTGTTGCGCAGCGTTTCCATCCATTCTTTGGTGAGATCGAAGCGGTCCTTGATGATGTTTCCCTGGCGCAGAGGATCTTTGGCGACAGTGAAACGGAAGTTCTGCCGGTCCTGGATCGAGGATTCGATAGCCAGGATCTTGCTCTTGAGGGTGTCGGAAACCGATTCGTTGGTGTAGATGGATTTTTCCTGGATCTTCTTGTTTTTGGCATTGATGCTAACCAAACGGATGGCATAGGCCACAAGGAGGACCACGATCATGCCGACGGCAAGGTCTTTGATAAATCTAAGCTGCATCCTAAGCCTCCTTTTTGACCTTGAAGATGGACAGTTCCAGGGTAATCCGGTACTTGTTCGGGGCATTGGGATCCACAGTGGTGTTTTTGCTGGCAGCCTGGGTCGGGCTGATATCCAAAAACTGGATCTTGATGATATTATTCTGAGCCTCGATAGCGGAGATGAACTGGCCCATTTGCTGGAAGGTTCCTTCCAACTCCAGGTTGTAGGTGGTTTCGATCATGCCGGCTTCGGCGAATTTGTTGGAGTCGGAGATCTTGATCAGTTTCATCTGGTTGTTGTCGCGGATTTCTTCGATCTTCTTCTGGAAGGCGTTCAGTTCGTCCACCGAAAACTTACCGTCCTTGGTCAGGCTGTTGTCGATGATCTCGGTGAACTGGCTCAATTGCTGGTCCATAATCATGGCGCTGTTGAGTTTTTCCAGGGTTTGCTTGATCTTATTGTCGTAGCTCTTCACTTCTTTCTCGCTGTTTTTGAGCGTGTTGGCTCCCAGCCAGAAGAACAGGATGCTGATCAGGATCATAGCCAGAATGAATACTAGGTATTTCTCTTTCATTGCGTGGGGCTCCTTCTGCCGGCAAGGGCTTCCTTGCTGTAGCACTCGATCACAAACTCGAGGATCTCCGTGTCTTTGGCTATTTGCCTGATTTTCGAGCCGGACTTGATCTCCGGGAAGTCGTTGCTGATCTCCGGATCAGATTTTAAGCGCTGGACGAACTCGAAAGTGATGTCGCCTTCCTGGACCTGCCGGTTGACTTCGATGATGCCGTTTAGCGTGAGGACGCCATTGTTGAAGTTCAACTTGCGTACAGCCAGCTGCTGGTCGATATTCTGGCTCAGGGCCTGCAATTTCTTGGTCCAGAAAATACGGTTGCTGAAGGTTTGGGCCAGTTTGTCCACATCATTCACGGAGAGGTAGTCGCCGCTGGATTGGTACTTGGAGAGCTGCGCGCTAACCTCTTTATAGAAAGAGCGGCGGTTTTCCACCTTCTTTTTAAGCTGCCCATTCAGGTAGAACAAACCGGCGAACATGACCAGAGCGCCGATGAGATAGGCGATCACGGCATTGCGGAAAGCCTTGCTTTCGCGCTCCGCCTGGATCTTCATCTCTCCATATTTATTCAGGTTAATTTTGAAGTAGAAGTCTTTCGTCATCTGCACATCCTATTCGGCCCGCATGGCCAAACCGATAGCCAGGGCCAGTTGCGGATCTTTTTTATCCATGAATTTTTCAGGCATTTCCACGTTGATGAAAGGCATGAAGATATCCGTCGGGATGCTTACTTTTTCCTGGATATACTCCTGCAAGCCTTTGAGCTTGGCAGTGCCGCCCATCAGGTATAGTTTGCGGAAATCGCTGTTGCCCGCTTCCTTGACGTAGAACCGCAAGGAACGCCGGATCTCTTCCACGATCGCGTCTTCCGTGGATTTCTCGGAAATATCCAGAACGCTGATGGTCCGGGCGTCGGCCAGGCTGGGATCGTCCGTGAGCCCCCATTCCAATTTATAGCGGTCCGCGACGTCATATTCCATCTGCCTTCTTCGCATGATGTCGCGGGTAAAATGGTAGCCGCCGAAGGGAATATCCCGGGCGAAGAACTTGGCTTCCGGTCCCCAGATGATCATGTTGGTGCGGTGGGCGCCCAGATTGAGCAGGATGTACACCCCCTCTTCCACAAAGGCGTTGAGGGCAAAGCTGTTGCAAACAGCTAGAGAATCGACATCCACGATATTGGGATTCAAGCCGGCAGTGACCAGGGTGTTGGTGTGCTCGTTCAGCAGGTCCTTGGATGTGGCCGCCAGCAGGATGTTCATGTTGTTTGTTTTCTCTTCGACATTGAGCACCTGGTAGTCGAGGATCATGTCCGTTCCGCTGATGGGAATGTGTTTCTTGGCTTCGAAGAACAGCGCGGATTCCAGCTCGTCATCAGGCAAAAAGATCGTCTTGATCTGCTTGATGCTGGTATTGTCCCCGCCCACTGATGTCACCAGATGCTGGATCTTCTTGGGATTGATGTGCAGGGTTTTCATGATTTCCACCAGCACCGGCCCATAACGGTCCGGACGCAGGTCGCTGGGAATGTACTCCACTCCCACCGGAACTGTGGGGCGAATCTCGTAATTCAGCAGTTTGAAGCCGTCGTGCAACTTCTTCAGGTGCACCACCTTCACGCTGTGAGTTCCGATGTCGATTCCCACCGACTCCTTGAACTTACTTGTTTTCGGTTTTTTCATCGTTCCTCTTATCTATGACATTTAGAAAACTCAGAGGTTTTCCGGCGGGCGTTTGATCACCCAGTTGACGCCTGCGAAAGAAGATTCCCCTTCGCGGTTGACTTCCGGAAAATCTATCGGCGAGGTGTGGTAAAATCTATCGTCGTAGTGATAATTCTTTTGGTAGCCAGTCCCGGTTCCGCTGGCGCCATCGGCGTTTCGGTTGGTGAGTTGGAAACCGAGGACAGGATCCTGGTGGGCCACCACAGCTGGAGAGCTGGAACCGCCGCAATAGTCGATGGGCTGATTCCAGCTGTTGGCGGGGATGGGAGGCCACTCGGTGTCGTAAAAACTGCGGTGGACAAATCCTCTGCGCCTCTGGGATATTGAGCCGTAGATGCTGATGTAACCGCGTTCCAAATAGGGCAGCCGTTCCGGCCACAGGGGATTGTACCAGGGGAAGTCGATCCTGGTTTCCACTGGCGTCGCGGCAGTCTTTTTAGCCCAAGGGAAAGCTGCGGTCTGGGGGAACCTATACCGGTGGAGGTCGATCTTGGTAAACAGCGTCGGCACGCCGTTGACTGTAGCCATGATGTCAGGTACAGATGGATGTGGATGCTGGTATTCAAAGGTGAACACCCCATCGGCGAACGTGAATCCGTGCCCGTGCCCCAAGGCAGCCATGGCGGCGTAGATCCAGATCCCGTTATCGCCGGGATCGGGTCCTTCGCAGGGACCCAATGCGTCGTGATAACGCAGCGAATCAACCGGGTGACGATAGCCATACTTGATCACAATGGACTTTTCCGAGACGAGCCCAACCACGTCGTTGTGATTGGAGAAGGGGCTTGCGCCCACAGCTGTTCCGGAAAGCAGGATATCGTCCAGCAGGAACATGGTGTCCGCGCAGCCCCAAGTTTGGTAGGAACTGAAGGTACCCTTGATCCAGAGCTTGCTGTTCACCCACTTGGAGGTGTTGTTGCAACTGCCATTGGAGTTAAAGGTCCAGATCGTGTCCCGGACATTGTACTGGTTTCTCCCGATTGAATCTGCTGGATTGGCAGGCGGATAGGTATTGTAGAGCACGGCATTTTCCCGGTAGGGGTCCTGCACCACGCCCAAATAGGCCGTATAACCGCCGCCGTCGACTTCGACGTAAACTATGTTATCTTCATCCTGATAAACCGGACCGACCGTATTGCCTCTGCGTCGGATTGTCGACGCTTCCTCGGGAAACACCGTATAGGGGTAGTTTTCTGCCAATCCGCCCTGGAATACCAGGTCTTCATCGTAGGCTCCGCTGAATGATTGAACGACACCGGTCGTGGAGACCCAGCCGAAGAAGGTCGGCCAGCCGCCGTTCGTACCGCCGCCAGCTTGCTTGATCCAGATGTCCGTATTGCTGTGCACCCGCCCGTAAACCAGGTCGGGGCCGTAGAAATAGACATTCTGTTCGGCAGGCGATTCGTCGGTGTCCGTGAAATACATGAACTTGGCGAAGGTCTCGGTCTCCAGTGTATAGATGCCGTACTTGCGGATTATGGAAAAACGCGGATTCATCATGGCGGATTGTCCGACTCCGGATTTGCTCTTCACCAGTGATTTCACCTGTGTCATCTGCTTCTTGTCTCCCGCCACCACATCTTCCTGTAGGTTCAGCAAACCGCCTTGAGACAGCAGGGATTGGATCTTGAAGGTTTTACGCATCGCGGAATTGGTGATCTCCACGTTGCGTTCCGAGGTCCGGATCGGGATCAGTACTGCGCCCAGGCGTTGGGCGATTTTCTGGCCGCGGCTGGCTTCGCTGCGCAAGAGCAGCATGGTCTGAAAGCCTTCATAATCATACTGAAAAGCCGCCGCATCGCGCATGGCCAGGCTGGATAACGTAAAGCCGGACATTGTAGCCACCACCATTAGAAGCATGGCGATGGCAATGTTGCCGCTGGGATGTTTGAACATCTTAAGCATCATACCTCCTGCTTGGGAAGATTCAGCTGGTTCATTTTTTGACCATCTTGGTCTTGAATTTGATGTATCGATCTTTGTCGGTGCCGGTTTTCACCCGGGCGTTGAGTTCCACCTGGACTGCCAGGACCTCGCTTTCCAGATTGACCTTGGAGATCATGAACCTCTCCACGACCATGTTTTCCAGGTTATCTTCCTTGGGAAACACATAGATGGGCGAGGCGACCTGGATCCCATGATACACGTAGGTACAGCGCACAGCTCCGTCATAGAGGTAGAAGTGCGCAAAATCATGGGTTTGCAAGCCTTGATCCGTGGGCGGCGTAATCCTCAGTCCGGTTCCTGAGCTGGTGGTAGTGCCGGTCAATTGAAGCTTCAAGGCGTTGGTAACGCCGTAATACTCCATGTCCGCGCCACTGCCCACGGGTACGCCGTTCTTGATCATGTTCAGGCATTCCAGCCCGTCTTTCTGCAATTCCGCCCAGGCGTTCAGTTCCTTGTATTTGCGGAAGAAAGTGCCGATGCCGACCGCCGAGATCAAGATCAGCAGCGTGGAGATGATCATCACCACGATCACTTCGACCAGGGTGACGCCCCGTTGCCGGCTCAGCAGATTGTTGCCAGGTTTACTCGTTACTTTCATCATATATCGAAGTAATCTTCACGCATTTTGATCATGCGTTCTTTCTGGGTCGCTGGATCTATCCATTTCAGTGTCCCTTCCAGGATCACGAAGTTGAGGAGTTGCTCGTTGGAAGATTCCTGGGCCACTCTCCTCTGGATAGTCATATAAGCCCAGAGTATGTGCTCCGGGTCCCGGTCGTCCAGCACGTATTGCCTATTGGTTTGCAGCTCAAAGGGTTTGCTGCGGGTATGGCGGTAATACTCCATCTCCAATTCCCCGGCGATCAGCATGGTGGCCACCCGGTCTCGGTAATTGGTCAGCAGCTGTTTTTCCGCGTAAACCACGCCGATGTAAATGCTGATCACCAGGATTACGATGACCAGCATCAGCACCAGGGCTTCCAGCAGCGTAAACCCGCTTTGCCTGCGCAGCAGCGAAAAAGACGGGGATCGGGGATTGGTCCGGACCGCGTTCATCAGGAGAATCCCGCTCCCGAAGCGAACTGCTTGGGATTGTCCGCGAATTCTTCGGCGATGGTGCGTTCCACCAGGTTGTTCATCACCAGGTTGTAGAGCGACTGGTCGCGGGTTTGCATTCCTTCCTTGGTGCTGGCCTGGATGATGGAGGGGATCTGGTAGGTCTTCTCTTCGCGGATCAGGTTGCGCACAGCGGCGTTGGCGACCATGATCTCCAGAGCCGGGACGCGTCCTTTGCCATCCTTGGTGGGAAGCAGGGTCTGGGAAAGAACCGCTTCCAGCGATTCGGACAACATGGACCGGACCTGTTGCTGTTGCTCCTTGGGGAACATGTCGATGATACGGTCGATGGATTTCGTGCAACTACCGGTGTGCAGCGTGGCAAAAACCAGGTGTCCTGTTTCAGCGGCTGTCAATGCTAGCGACACTGTCTCCAGGTCGCGCATTTCGCCCACCAGGATCACGTCCGGATCTTCGCGCAACGCGCTTCTCAACGCGGCGGTGAAACTCCAGGTGTCGTGCCCCAGCTCGCGCTGGTTGATCAGGCTGTTTTTACTGCGGTGCACGAATTCGATCGGGTCTTCCACCGTGATGATATGGCAATAGCGGGACTCGTTGATAGTGTCTATCATCGTTGCCAGGGTCGTCGATTTGCCGCTGCCGGTGGGCCCGGTCACCAGGATCAGGCCTTTTTCTTTGGTGGTAAGCCGTTTCAGGATATCCGGCAGATGCAGCTCTTCATAACCCTTGATCTCGTTGGGGATGACGCGGAAAGCAGCGGAAATCCCGTTGATCTGGTGGAAGGCGTTCACACGGAAGCGGACGTCGTTGCTGAGTTTGGTGGAAAAGTCGATCTCCAGGTGTTCCTTGAACATCTCCTGTTGGACTTCGTTCATCACGCCAAAAACCAGCGCTTCCACCTCTTCCACTGAAAGGATGGGCAGGTTCAGCCGCTTCATTTTGCCGTTCACGCGCACCATGGGATGTGCTCCGGCTGCCACGTGGAGGTCAGAGGCTCCAGCTTCGGCGGTGAAGCGTAATAGCTCGTGGATTGTCAACTTGCAACCTCCAGGTTACTCGGTTTCGGTCTCCACTCCTTCCGTGTTAGGATCGGTGAACTGATCTACTCCATAACCATGGAACTTGGCGTCGTCGACGTCATACCATACTTGTTTGTCCGCGCCGCCGGGAAAATCCTCGGTTGAGGTGGCGATGAATTTCTTCGGGGGGTTGCCGGTGACTTCAAACTTCCAATGTTTGATGGTGCTTTCGCCCAAGTTGGTCTCTTTCATAGCTTTTTCGATGGTGTAGTCCTGGGTCGTGCCATTGGTCTGACGATAAACGTCATAGGTCTTGCGGATCGCGGCGATGGCGGTCTGCGCTTCGCTGGAACGCGATTTCTCCACATAACGCATATAAATGGGCACCGCCAAAGCGGCAAGGATGGCGACGATGATCACCACCACCAGGATTTCGATAAGGGTGAATCCCTTCTGGTTTTTCAGTTTCCTGAACATTTGTATTCCTCCTAAGGAACTTTTTTGGTTCTTTTTAGTTTTGCACGATGCGTGCCAAAACTCAGGCAAAAATCTATAAACCTGAGTTTCCAACAAAACTCTTGACGCAATTCTGTCCATTCTTTTTTTAGCGCACAGCCTAAAATTACCTTTCTCAAGGAGATAATCATGCACATAACTCGATGGCAGATACTCGCCCTGCTCATGGTCGTGGGTTTGGCAGCCTGTTTCGCGGCTGATCCAGTTGCCGTGACTGTATCCAACCAGAATAAAGTCAATGAATCAGATATCCTGGCCGAGTTCAACGGAGGAGTCATTACCCGTGCCGACCTGGATGCCAAGATATCAAAACTCCCGCCCAACAACCAGGGCCGTTTCCGCACCGTGGAAGGCCAGATCCAGATCCTGGACGTCATGGCGCTGGAAGAGGTGTTCATGGCCAAGGCCAGGCAAATGAACATCGACCAGGATCCTGAGATTCTGGAAAAGATCGAGGCTGGCACCCGGCAGTTTTACGTTCAGGAATACTACAAGCGCAACGTCAGCGACCTGATGGTGGTCACCGACGCCGACAAACAAAAGTATTACAACGACAACCTCCAGGCCTTTTACCTGTATCCCTACATCAGCATCAGCTACATCCAGGCAGCTTCGGAAGCCGATGCCCAGAAAGCCCTCAAGGAATTGAAATCCGGAAAACCTTTTGCCGAGGTGTCCGACAAATACAACATCAACAACTACGCCAAAGGCCTCAAAGGCCGGATCAAGAACATCCGCCTCAACGGCAATGTGCCCGGCGTGGGCAACGACCTGGAACTGGAAGCGCTGATCGCCTCTTCCCAAGCCGATAGCACCGTGTTCCACGGACCGCACAAAACAGCCACAGGTTGGCATGTCTTCAGCACCAACGAATACATCCCCGGCCGTCAAAAAGACTTTCAGGAAGTACTGCCCGAATTGGACCAGCGTGCCCGTCCCGGTGTGGAATCCCGCATGCTGAAAGACCTCACCGACGCCCTGAAGATCAAGTACGCCGTGGTCGTGGACACCACCAGCCTGGCCGGCATCGACCTCTATAACAACGAACAGAACATAGGCCGGGAAGACATTCCCCTGGTTACTTCCAACCATCCCGAACTGAACATTACGATCGGCGACCTGCTGGCCAGCTTTGGCAAACTCTCCCAACAGGAGCAGATGTTTTTGGGCAAGGGCGATGGTGCCAGACAGCTGCTGGACGAGGAACTCACCCGCACCATCCTCTATGTGGACGCCAAAGCCCAAAACTTCGGCCAATTCCTGGCAGACAACGCGGAATACCAGCAGATGAAACGCTACTACATCCTGAATAAGGTTTTCCGCCAGCTTGTGGTGGACTCTGTGCAGGTCAGCAGCGAAGAAAGCAAAGAATACTACGACACTCATCTGAACGAATTCACCACGCCCCTCAACCGCTCCATCGAAGCCGTCTGGTTCGACAAGGAAAAGGACGCCAAGCGCATCCTCAAGAAATACCAGCGCCTGGTAAAAAAAGAAGACCTGAAGGGCATCCAGGCACTGATCGAAAAGAACTCCCTCAAACCCAAACTTGCCACTCTGGACAACATCTACCAGAACGGCATCATCACAGGCATCGGTCCCGATGAAAACTTCTCCAAGCTGGTCTGGGACAATCCTGTGGGCTACATCAGCCCGGTGTTCAAATCCGCCCGGGGCGACGTCCTCTTCTTCCGCATCACCAAAGAAGTTCCCCCCGCCATCCAGAATTTCACTGAGACCGAACCCCGCATCTTTGGCATCCTGCGCGCCCAGCGCCAGAAAGCCCAGCAGGAAAGCGTGACCCAAGCCCTCAATACCGAATTCAACATGGTGAAATACCCCGAACGTTTAAGCATGAACCTCACCGCCGAGGAACTCTTCACCATGGCCGACAACTCCGCCAAGCAGCGCAACTTCACCGACGCCGTTACCTTCTACGACCAGATCATCAAAGCCTTCCCCAACGGCTCGGACGACTATCGCGCGTCTTTCATGAAGGCCTTCATCGTGGCCGAGGAATTGAAGAACGAAGAACTGGCCCTGCAACTCTTCCAGGATTTCCTGGTCAAGTATCCCACCGGCGATCTCAACGAGTCAGCCCAATTCATGATCGATGCCCTGTCGGGCAAGGAAATTCCCGAAATCGGGGAATAAAGAAAAACTGAGTGTAGTGTAACCCTAACTACTATAGAATAAGGATCCCGCTTGATGCGGGATCCTTTTTTTCAGCTGCTCATACCAGGAACACCGGTTTACGATGTATAGCGCTCTTCTAAAGTCTATGCTCCCCCAGTCGCAGAACTTCAGGACAGGCTTAATTATCCACCGTTTTCAAGATCTTTATCAGGATCTGGCTTCCGTCCCAATCTGCCCTCACCAGATATATACCGGGGCCAACTCGTAAGCCGGCTGCATCTCTACCGTCCCAAACCAGATCCATACTTCCCTTCGGTATCGTTCCCCGGTGTAGGCTCTTTACTTTCTGTCCTCTGAGATTGAACACGGAAACCTCGCCATTCAATTCACGCCAAGCTTCCACCCGGATCCAACTCTCCGCAGTGAAGGGATTGGGCCAGGACTTCAAAGTTAGATTCAGCGCGGGAACTGTGGCATCGTCGTTGGCGCTGGAAGTCGTCGCGCAGTGCAGGATCTCGCTTTCCAACACCGTTTCATTCGCGCCGGGATCATACACCGCCGCCATTTGGAAATCATACGCTGTTCCGCCTTGCAAACCGCCCAGGATATACTCGCGCTCAGACCCCGTAACCTGGGTTTCGGTCCAGTCAGAGGTCCCGTCAAGCCTGTGCCGCAGCAGGAAATGATCCGGGTCGGAATAAGAGTGCCAGGCCACTTCAACCGACTGGGCGCTGTGCGCATTGGAGCTGATCAGATAAGGAATACAGGGTTGCGTGGCCGTGTTGCCCAAATCGAAATTGCCGGCTATGAATGTTTCTAAAGCTTGCGAACGCAGTTTCAGGTCGTTCAGGTCGCTGCCCGCGAACAGCACGCTGTAATAGGTCAGGCTCGCTCCGGGAGCCAGGTTCCAGCGTCCGGCCGGATTGGGATTGCCCGCGCTGGGAACGCTTCCGCAGAGAGAACTCATATACCGGGTGTCCCTGGGATTCGGCTGTTCATATTCCAGAACGTCGGGTTCCAAGGGACGGAGCGGCGCGAAAGCGTAAACACCGGGATTCCGGCCCGTCATCAGCCAGTATTTTTCATTGGGAGTCTGGTGGCTCCCGTAATCCAGCGAAAGCGGATGATAGTCGTCCGGGCCGTCGCCAATGTTCCAATACCAGCAGAAGCGGTTTCCCGTCAGGCCCGGAACCAGGATTTTGTTGCCCAGGTAATATGGCGCGGCTCCCTCGTCCCCATCGAAATCGTAGCTGTAGGCAAACTCGTAACCCGCGCCTTTCACATAGCCGCTGACGTCGTCATTGGCGTTGGCTTGGTTGGTCTGCGCGCCCATATCCGCGTCCACATAGCTGCCCAAGGCGATATCGTAGAGCGTATCCACAGCGCTCGTGTTGTAGATCGTCCGTTTGATGACCACGAAATCCGCCACTGGCAGAGGACTCCAGGCGTAGCTTTCCTGGTGGACCGCGATCCCCAGGGGATAATGCGAATTTTGCGAGCGTGAGGTTCCCCAGTCCCGGTCTCCCAGGGTTTCGAAAGGACAAAAGTCGTAATAATAGGAGGAATGAGTTTCCAGGCCCGGCGTGGCAAAACCTCCAGCTTGGGGTTGCGTAAAGCAGTAAGTGCCGAGCGGATCGGGATACGCGAATTCCCGCGGCGCCGGTTCGCCCAAGATGCTTTTCAGCACTGTGTCCATTGGACTGTATTGGGCATAGAGGTCGGCCACCGCGGCGTTTCCAGCTACCAGCGGATTGTAAGCCGGCAGCAGCTCGTACAGGTCCAGATCGCCGTCAAAACCAATACTGGTCAGCGTGTCCAGCACAGCGACCAAGCTGGGATTCCAGCCACTGTCACCCTGTGCCACCATGCCGTTGTTCTGCGCCGTGGGTGGATAGGTGAGCCAATAGAGCTGCATTCCCGCAGCGTTTCGCCGGTAACGTTTGGCGGAAACCCAGGGCGCGGAGATATAGAGCAGATCCTCCCCATCAAGACTCGTGGGATAGACCAGATCGGGATTGCAGCCAAAATTCCCGGTATCCAGCTTCATTTTACCCGCCACATGCACGGCGCCGCCCAAAATACGGAGTTCCCCGGTATCGGCCTCCGCGGTCAAACCAGACATCGCCGCGCAGGTCAAAGTTAATAGCAGTGCCAGCGTAATGCGCACGATACACCTCGCTTGGGCTTTATAAACCGAACGGCAAACCCGTTGTTGCGGGAGCCGGAAAGCCGCGTCAGTCCGTAAATTCTTTGCGGTAGATGCGGTATCTCTTGTAAACCACGCCTCCAGCGCGTTCACTTTCGGCGCGCATCGGAGCGTTCGTCTCCATCTCGTGATGCGTGTCCATGATCGTAAAACCCAGCTTACTGGCAGTCCGTAACTGCGCGTAGCCGATCAGGACGTCCACCCCTTTGCCGCGAAACTCTTTCTTCACCGCGCCGAGGTAGTTGTCCAGCTGGGTGCTTTTTTTGCTGGCGCGCAGTATGTGGAAGATGCCGAAGGGAAGCAGGCGTCCGCGTGCTTTGATGAAGCCGGGCGCCATGTTGGGGATGGAAATGATGAAGCCGATCACCTCGTCTTCGGGCGTCACCGCGGCCTTGATGAAGCGCGGATCCAGCAGCGGCATATAGCGTTTGGCCATCAAGACCACGTCCTGCTCGTCGAGGGGCGAATAACCGTAGATCTTGTCGAAAGCCTCGTTCATCAAGCGGAAAATCGGCTGGATATAGGGTTTGAGCTGGCTCTTCTTGGTGAATTCCTTCAGTTTGTAAGCGGGATTGCGGCTGGCGCGCTCGAAAAGTTTGGCATAGAGTGGTGTCATCGCGCCCTGGATGTCAATTTTATAGACAACGTAGTCAAGTTCTTTCAACCAGCCCAGTTTGTCCATGTGCTCGATGATATAGGGCTGGTTTTGGATGCAGCCCAGGCTTGGCGTTTCGTGATAGCCCTCGAAGATGAAGCCTTCGGAATCTTCCTCGGTGAAGCCCATGGGGCCCACAATGCGCGCCATTCCTTGCTTCCGCGCCCAATCCTCCACAAATTCCAACAAAGCTCGGGTGACTTCCAGGCGGTCCGGCGTTTCCAGGAAACCGAAGCGGGCGGTCTTCGTCTGTGCGTATTCGTTGTAGCGTTTGTTTATGATCCCGGCGATGCGGCCAACCAGCTCGTCACCATCGTAAGCGAGCGCGAGGATGCTGTCGCAGTATTCATGCGCGGGATTTTTCCTGGGGTCGATGTTGTGAAGTTCGTCGGCATAGATAGGCGGAACCCAGTCCGGAGTGGAGGAATTGAGGGTTTCCATCAGGTAGATGAAGCGTTTCATGTCCCGGCGGGTGTGTACTTCTTTGATGGTTATCGGCATGGCGGTTTCCTTTTCAGTCCAGAATGTTGCCATCCCGCTGCAAACGGGATAAGCGAAAATAAGTTGGTTTTCCCTTTACAGGGGGGCGGAATATCTGTCAAGTTTGTTCGTCTGAGCCGGCTTGGATTTCGGAATTTGACCCCGTTCTCCCTGCACGTTAAGAATGGTATTTCTCAGGTATTTTTCAGTCTACCGCACATTTCGCTCCCGTGGCTTAGCCTTAATCACTTGCCTATCACTAGTCAATCAAGCGTCAATTATTGAGAAGTGATTAAGGCTTGATTGACGAGTGATTGACTGCCAGAGGCGGGGGCCAGACGGGATTTTGTTGTGGCACAAGGAAATTGGCATTAGGATGGCATTAGGAAACGGTAGATAATCGTAGAAGATAGTTGATAATGTAAGGCCGCCTACGATTACGTATCCAGATTGGAGATGCTGCGGCCGCATAGATTTCCGCCAGATCTCTGCTGCTCCCTTCCTCTGATCTGAAAACAAACTCCCACCCAGCTTTGCGCAGCCCCTGGAATCGCTCCACCTGCATTGCCCTTAGCTACCGTGCGCTGGGAGTTTTAAGAAAATCCTTGCCAAAAGAACGGGGCTAAAAAATCTGGTTTATTCTAGATAGATATTCAAGGAAAATGATATATGGCTACCATTGCAGACATCCGCAACGGGATGATAATCGAGTTTAAGGACGACCTCTACCAGGTGGTCGATTTCCTGCACGTCAAACCCGGCAAAGGCCCCGCCTTCATGCGCACCAAGCTGAAGAGCGTGCGCACCGGCAGGGTGCTGGACAACACTTTCCGCGACAGCGACAACTTCAACGAAGTGCGCGTGGAACGCAGAAAGATGGAGTACCTCTACCATGACGGCGCGTTTTACGTGATGATGGACACCGAAACCTATGAGCAGATGCAAGTGGACGCCAAGGTGATCGGCGACGCCGACAAACTCATGCTGGAAAACATGGAAGTGACCATGATGTTCGCGCCCAACGGAGAAATCCTGGGCATCGACCTGCCGGTCAACGTGATCCAAACCATCGCGGAATGCGAACCCAACGTCAAAGGCAACACGGCTTCCGGCAGCGGTAAAACCGCTTACACCGAGACCGGCCTCCGCCTGACCGTTCCCTTCTTCGTGGAAACAGGCGACAAAGTCAAGATCGACACTCGCACCGGCGAATACGTCGAAAGAGCAAACTAACCTATATTTGAGCACCCCAGACGGGTAAAAGAGGAATACATGGGAAAAGTCAAATCCTTCGCCGCCAAACTGGCGCACGATAACGTTACCGAGGGCAAGGTCATCTGCCCCGTATGCAAGACCGAAGTAAGAAAAGTGAAAGTCATCTACAATAAGAAGAGCGGTTCGGAAGGCTGGACGCCGCGCTATGAAATGAAGCAACTCTGCAAATGCAACGAAACTGATTTTATGGCTGGTAAAGCGGTCTGAGGCTGCCGCAAGAAGTTCCGCCCCGAAGAATTGACCCGCTGTGACTGCACATAAATCAGCTGTAGCGGGTTTTTCATTGACATAATCAGCGGGCTCAAATATGTGCGTCGGAGTAGTATTTTCGAAGCGCCGCCTGAGCGAATGGGTTTATTTCTTTAGCAAAAAATGAAAGCCAGGGAGAGCTTTGGCATGTCCCCAACGATCAGATCGACCCTCATTGCGGCGCTGTTTATCGGCACAGCGGGCTTGCTGTCCGCGCTGGTGCCACCGCATCCCCTGAATAAAAACGTCCCTGCCGGATATCGCCCCACCCGGATCGAAATGCCCGCCGTGGGAAGCCCCGCCTACGTTCAGAGCCCCAAGACCGTTCCGGACGACATCCTCGTTCTGCGTGTGCAGTTCAGCGACGTCAAGTTTCAGTCCGCCGCGGTTTATCCGGACGACCTGGTGCACGACGCCGCTTTCTTCGACCGCTGGATGCTGCATCTGAGCGACTTTTTCGCGGACGCCTCGCATTACTCCTATGATCTGGACTGGACCCTGCACCCTACCGTTTTTACCATGTCCCAAACCATGGATTACTACGGCACCGACACGGTGGATTCGATCGATGTCAATCTGGACGATTTTACCTCTGAACTGCTCGCGCAGGCTGATCCGGCGATCGATTTCGGCGACTACGACGGAGTGATCATATTTCACGCTGGAGCTGGCCAGGAATCCGACCTCAACGGTATAAACGGCGGCGAGATCTGGTCCACCTTCCTGACGCGTAAAAGGCTGCAAGCCTGGTTTGACCCGGAAAACGACCTCTATCCAGGCCTGGCAACGGCCGACGGCGTAAACCTGACCAACATCGTGATCGTGCCCGAACATGAGTATCAGGACTACTTTCCCGGCGAAGGCGAAGACAACGCCGACGTCTATCTCTTCAGCATCTACGGCGTGCTGGCGCATCAGTTCGGACACCTGATCGGCCTGCCCACGCTCTTCGACAACGACAGCAGCGACGGGACTTCGCAGGGCATCGGCAACTGGGGCTTGATGGGCACCGGGGTGTGGAACGCCAGCGGTTACGTGCCCGCGCAGGTCGACCCCTGGTGCAGGATGTATCTGGGTTGGGAGCCCGCGATCACGGTCACCCAAGATACGCAAAACCTGGCTGTGGACTATTTCCTGGATTCCTGGCCTGAACGAAACCGGCTTTACAAGATACCAATTTCCGACACGGAATATTTCCTTGTGGAAAACCGTCAACAAAATCCGGACGGCAGTTTGGACCCCTACAGCAACCTGCCCAGCTACACCTTCAAACTCTTGCCCGAAGGCGAACAGGACTACTATGAAAACTATCCCCTGCTGCCTTATTTCAACTTCATGGAAAACCGTTACGGCGGCAGCGAATGGGACTTCATGCTGCCTGGTTTGGGAGGCCCCATACCCACAGGCATGGGCACTCCGGTTGACGGTTCCGGGCTGCTGATCTGGCACATCGACGAGAATGTGATAGCCGAGAAGTTCACCGCCAATTTCGACCAGAACTACGTCAACGGCAACGCGCAGCACAAGGGCATCGACATCGAGGAGGCGGACGGCATCCAAAACCTCGACGTTGCCGCCGCCAACCAATATAAGTACGGCGGACCCTACGATACCTTCCGCGCCGGCAACAACGACTATTTCGGCAACCAATCCCAAAACGGCGTCCTGTCTTTGCCCACCGCTGAAAGCTACTATGGCGGGATCCCCCTGGAGATCTACGACATCAGCGTCAGCGGCAACCAGATGACCTTCTCCGTGCGCTTCGGCTGGAACCTGTCCGCCGGCTACACAGGCGAAAACCCCATCAATGCCTGCAGCGTGGACTTCGACGGGGACGGCGAAAACGAACTCTTTTACCCGATGCCCGACGGTCAACTGAACCTCTGGAAGAACGAGCTTCCCGCATTGGGATTTCCCATCATGCGCCAGCCCATGGAATACAACTACATCTGGGACGGCACGGATTTTTACCTGCCCATGCAACTGGGCGAACTCGCGCGGCTTTATCGCCTGGGGCACGATGACGGGGCTTATGAAGTGAACATCGACGGAGCGCAGTGGGCGGCCCAACCGGTTGGATGGGGCGACAAGGTCTTCCTGCCCGCCAATATGGTGGATACGAACCGGGGGCGTCTGTACGCCTACGACAAGGTTTCCGGGCAGTTGGAGCAGCTGCAGGAATTTGAGGAACCCATAGTCTCCAATCTGGTGCTGTTCCGCAACCGGCTCTACATTCCCTGCGGAGAGAACGGACCCCACTTCCTGAGGAATTACAACCTGGACAACGGCGAGTTCCGGATGCAGATGTTGGCTGTGCCGGCGGATTCGCTGCTGGTCGGGCTGTTCCGGGCTCCCTTGGTGCCTGGCAGCCAGAATGGCGAAATGATAGTCCAATACGCCAATTCCATCTATGCTTTCGACACCGATCTGCAACTCCTGCCAGGATTCCCCTATATCCACGACATGCAGACTACCGCGCCTCTGACCATCGCCGATTGGGACATCAACGGCAGCCTGGACCTGATCATCAGTTCCGACCAGGGCGTGGCCGTGATCGATTATGCCGGGGCGCGAATGAGCCCTGCCAGCTTGAATCTGGCGGCCTCCGACAGTTTGGCCTTCAATTCTGGAGCCCTGGCGATGGATTTGGATCACGACGGCAGCAAGGAATTGATTGGCAGTTTCGGCTTCAACCGCCTGAATTGCTGGGAACAGGACTGGCGGGAAAAGACCGGATTTCCCGTTTCCTTTGCAGGACGCAGCCGCAACCTGCCTGTGCTTGGGCAAGGTTCCGACGGCCAGTTTTACGCCTGGGTCGCAGCCGACAACGGACGCATTTTCCGCAAAGCCTTGCCATACGCAATCCCGGCAGATCTGGACAGCGGCTGGTTCTGCGAATACGGCAACCTCCTGCGCCAGGCAAGCCGCGACGACGCCCAACTGCCCAACCAGTATCAGAGTTCCCAACTGTTTATCCCCGGCGAGGTCTATATCTATCCCAATCCGCTCAAGAGCCTCTATGGCGATAAACTCACCCTGAGCCTGATGACCAACCGGGACACCGATTTCACACTTAAGATCTTCGACATCAACGGCACTCTGATCTATACCCAGATGAGCCATGCCAAAGCCTACCTGCGCAACCGCGACCTGATCGACATCCCCGAAGGGAAGTTCCATTCCGGCGTGTATATCGCGGTGATCTCGGCGGACACGGACTCCCACCGGCTGAAATTCGCAGTGGAAAAGTAAAGGAGTATGCAGATGAAATCTACCAGCTTTGCCTTGCTGGCTGCCCTGATGGGCATTATGACACTCACGGCCGGGATTCACGACAATGCCGGACAATATGGCTACCAGTTCCTGGACATCAGCACCAATCCGGTGGCCCTGGCTCTGGCTGGAAGGGGCATTCAAGGCGGCGCGGACCAAGCCTCCTATCTGCGCCAACCCGCTTCCGGCCTGCTGGAAAGCCATCGCAGCCTGGGTGTGAGCCATTCCTTGTGGTTGGCCGATACCAAGTTCAACAACCTCAACTACTCCTATTCGAACCGCAAATACCACTTCGGACTGGCCTTGCGAAACCTGGACTATGGCATTCTGGAGATCCGGGACGACAACGGCTATCTAATCGGCGAGTATTCGCCATTGAATATGGACCTGACCGCCAATTACGCCCTGCGCGTAACTCCTTCCATCTATGCCGGACTAAATGCCGGCGTGGCTTATGAGAAACTCAATACGGACTCCAGCCTGGGCTTGCACGGAGACCTCGGTTTCACCTGGCTTCCGCCCGTGCAGAACACCATGTTTTCATTGGCCGCCAGAAACTTGGGGCTTTCCTCCGCCATGAATGAAGACCGGACCCTCTTTGCCCCCAGTTTGGAGCTGGACCTGTGCAAAGCCTGGGATTTCGGGAATACGGATCTGAGCCTGGAAGTGAGCGGCATCAAGGCCATCGATGAGAACTGGAAAGCCGCAGCCAGTACCGAGATCTCCCTCTACGACCTGGTACACCTGCGCCTGGGCTACAAGCTCAATTACGACGCGGAAAACCTGAGCGCGGGCTTGGGCATCCGCTGGAAGAAGATCGGCGTAGACTACGGTTGGGCGGCCTATTCCAGCCGCTTGAACGACGTCCATGCCTTCGGGCTTTCCTACTTCTTTTAACGGGACCGAATATGCTCAAACGAATCTGCGCCATCAGCCTGTTCCTGCTGGGGACGGTTCTGGCGGCCTTCGCCACGAACGTCACGCCCAACCAACTGATCTTTAAAACCACGGCCCCTCTGGAAGTGAAAGGCGACCGTACCGGCCTGGCGGCTTTCGACTCCTACCTGAACCAGCTCGGCGCTTCCAACCTGAGACAGATCCGGGGCATGCATATTCCCAATTACTTTCTGGCGGACGTAACGCTCACCCCGGATTGGGAAGCCTTGCGGGGTGGTTCTCTACGCTTTCAGGGCATCGAGTATGTGCAGCCCAACCACTTGTCACAATTGCATATCGAGCCCAACGACCCCCTCTTTCCCCAGCAATTCCACTATGTGGTTTCCAACCCCCAAGCCTGGAATTACTCCACAGGCAGCCCGCTCGTGATTGTGGGGGTTGTCGATTCCGGCTGCCTGATCGACCATCCCGATCTGCAGGCCAACATCTGGGTGAATCCCGGCGAAATTCCGGATGACGGCATCGACAACGACGGCAATGGCTACATCGACGACTACAACGGCTGGGATTTCTCCGACGCCCCAGAACTTGCGGACACAGCGGTGGGCGACTTCCTGGAACAGGACAACGATGTGGAGGACGAGAACTTCCACGGCACCCACGTGGCTGGAATCATCGGCGCGGCGGGCAACAACGGAATCGGAGTCTCCGGAACGGCCTGGAATGTGAAGATCATGCCGATCCGCGCTGGATTCCGTACCACTACCGGCCAGGGATTCCTGCAGGACGACGATGCCGCGGCATCTTTGATCTACGCCGCCGACAATGGCTGCAACGTGGTTAACATGAGCTGGGGCGATCCCGAATATTCGCCCATCATTGGCGACGCCTGCGAATACGCCTTTTCACGGGGCGTCACCCTGGTGGCTTCGGCCGGTAACGATCCCGGACCCTATCTCAGTTATCCCGCCAAACTTTCCACCGTGATCTCCGTTGGCGCAGTCAACCGCAGCGGCAACATCGCAGGTTTTTCCAGCTATGGGATGGATATGGACCTTGTTGCGCCCGGCGAATTGGTGCTCAGCACCTACAAGACGGATATCGGGGAGCAGTACTTCGAGCAGAGCGGAACCTCGATGTCCTCGCCGTTCGTTGCCGGAGCGGCGGCTCTGTTGCTGTCCCTGCATCCCGGCCTCAGCCCCAGCGACGTTCGCGCCCGCCTGCTCACCTCCACCGACGATCGCGGAACTCCAGGCTTTGACATGTATTACGGCCACGGGATCCTGAACACCAGGAAATTGCTGGAAAACACTTCACCGCCCCTGCTTTACATCACGCAACCCATCCAACATACCGGCATCACGGGCAGCGTGGATATCATCGGAACCGTGATGGGCGCGGATTTCTGGCGCTATTCCGTGATGTACACCACCGCAGGAGTGCCCACGATCCTGGATTGGTACGACGTCACCACCCATCAAAACTATCCTTCCTACCGCACCCAACAAGTCACAGACGGAGTGCTGGCGCATTTCCAGATCCCGGAAGCCTTTCCGGAAGGCGAGTACACCATCCGGGTCCAGTATGAAAACAGCAAGGGCCAGAAATACAACACCTTCCGGACCATCGTTTACGACCGCACTCCGCCTATCCTGAGGCCGGAATCGCTGCAAGGAACAAGCCGCTACAGCGGACAAAACCTGCGATATTACATCTCGGCGGTGTTCAACGAGCCGGTGCGCACGGAATTGATCATCACCACACCGGACGGCATGCTGGAATACTGCTACGGTACGCAGATGGACAGCCTGCACGTCTGGGCCTTGCCTCCCACCCTGCCTTCCGGCAGCATCGAGATCCAGATCAACGCCACCAACATCAGCAACCTGACCCTGACCACCGACCTCTACCAGGACTTCATGGACATCCAATACGAGATCGTGAGCAGCTATGGCTACACCTGGCAAAACCTGGGCATGGCCAGGGTCCCCCTGAACCAGACCTACGATTACAACGGCGACGGCTATCAGGAATATGTGGCCATGGACCTTCCTACTTCAGGCTACGGCAGCGTCTTTGCCTATCAGCCGTCAGCAGTGGGACACGTGGTGACCCACGAGTTCGACGACACTTTCTGGCTGCTGGGAGCTGGAAACACCAACAATGCGGGGCAGGAACTGCTGCAGCTGCGTTCCGACACCGCAGTGCTGCTGGAAAGCCAAACCACCAGCAACTATCCCAATCTACCCATCTGGGAAGCGACGTCCATCACCGGCGGCGTTCTGGCCGACTATTCCGGGGATGGATTCGACGACATCCTGCTGGTGAAAAACCTGCCGGCCGAACGTGTCATCCAAGCGTACAAGCGCACATCGCAAACCGCGACCACCTTCACAGCCAGGAATACCCTGCAAAACGTCAGCGAAACCAACCTAAGGAACACCTTCGTTCCCACCATCATTGTAAAGAACTTTGACAATGACAACTATCGTGACATCCTGACCGCTGACACCGACGGCGATATCATGATCTACGAGATCCACAACGACAACCTCTACGAACTTTCCTGGACCCACCGCATGCCGATCGGCAACACCTACAGCCTCGCCAGCGGCGATTTCGACGGCAACGGAACGCAGGACTTCTTCATCGGCGGATATTACCGGGACAACCTGGATTCCAACCTGAATTTCTGGTATTTTGAAGGTTTTAAAAACGTCTCCAACAATAGTTACACCAGCATGGGCTCGATCATGTTCAACCAGGTCACCTCGCAGAACGCGATCCAGGCCATGGACATCGATTACGACGGCAAGCACGAGTTGATCCTGGCCATTTCCCCCAACCTCTACGTCCTCAGATACGTCGATGGCAAGTTCAAACCGGAGTTCCACGGTTCCAGCTTCCGCACCTATTCCATCCTCACCTACAAGGATCCCAACAACCGCCCTTATTTCCTCACCAACTATTCACCCGATGCCGATACGGTTTTCGCCGTGGAATGGACCAACGACGACCCTTACACCGGACCGCCGACTCCAGTGAACTTTCTGGCTGCTCCGCAAAACGGCGACACGGTCAAACTCACCTGGATCCCCAACGGTTCTCCCTATTACAGGATCTATCGGCGCGATCCGGAAGGCGTGGTCGTGACTCTGGACAACATCACGGCAAGCCCCTACTTTGATACCGGCCTGGATGAAGGGACAGCTTACGAATACGCCATCACGGCGTATAACAGCGCTTTCAGCCCACCGGAAAGTACGCCCACCCTCTGGGTGAACGCCACGCCCTACCACAATCCGCTGCTTTTAAGCGTGGAAATGGTCAGCCCCAACGAACTGCGCCTGATGTTTGACCAGCAGATGGCGACCGCCATTGTCAATCCCACCCTATACAACCTCAGCCACGACATGGAACACCCCACATCCGTGAACAGCATTGGCAGCCACACGGGTGTGCATTTGCATTTCAGCAAGGCTTTACCCGCCATCGATGGGGTGTTTGTACTCAATCTGAACAATATCACCAGCGCCAAAGGACTGCCTCTGGAGCAGGAAACGGCGTACTTTTCCTATGAGGCCGATACCAAGGCTCCGGGAATCGAGAGCGTAGAGATCCGCCCGGACAAGAAATCCCTGGATATCGTCTTCAGTGAATCCATCTCTGCCGAGCCCAATCCGGAAAGCCTGCACAACTACGAACTCCACAGCCCCTCCAACGATGCCGCCAATACCATCGTTTCCGTGGAGCATCTGGACGACCGGGTCCGGGTTAATCTGGCCCATCAACTCAAACACAGTTCCGCGGCGTATGCCATTATCGTCAGGAATCTGCGCGACCTCGCCGGCAACGCCATTTCGCTGCAGAACAACCTGGCGCGCTTCGCGCTCAACGACCTGACAGACCTCACAAAAGTGGTCGCCTATCCCAATCCGGTGAACACCAAGATCCAGCATTGGTGCAGCTTCATCAATTTCCCGCCGAACAAGAAGGGACGGCTCAAGATCTTCGACAGCTCCGGAAACCTTGTACTCAGCACGGGCATCGGCCCCTTCAACCACGAGATCAACAAGTCCACCTGGAACTGGGAATTGAAGAACAACGCCGGCCACAAGGTCTCTTCCGGGATCTACTACTACGTGATCGAAATGGATGGGGACCTGACCAGGGGAAAGATAGCAGTAATCAACTGAACAGGTCTTATCCCGGACGGAGTATCCCGGATTCTCCCCACCGACCTTATGGGCATACTCATGCAAGGTATGCCAGACCGAACTTATTGCCCCTCGGGAGCAATGCATTGATGGTCTTGGGCTCTCTTTCGAACTAAGTGAAGTGCATAGCACAGAGCCGGAACACTGCGTTTACGCGGTCGTTCCACTGCCTTCAGGCGGTCTTTATCCATATAGGTATCATGCCTATCAAAACTGCGAGCCAAATCTGAGGGAGACTAGAAAAACAGCGTAAACGCGGTGCACAGACCCCCAGACCACCCCAACACCCAACAAGTTGTGCGGCGAGGACCCCGGTAAAGGCAGTGTTCCGCATTATTCGACGGTCTCGTAATGCATGCCATTGGGCTCAAGTACATTCTGAGTTGGTAAGCCCCGGAGGGTGCGACAGACCATAGCGGTGGGTGCGAGCGAACCGGGGTCCCCACAAAGGAGCGCAGCGAGTTTGTGGGGTGGTAAGCGATGCCCCCCGAACCGGTAACACGAAAATAGATTTAGCCCCGGAGGGTGCGACACTCTCGGATATCAAGCAAGCATTAGAATGATAATCATAACAATCAGCGTTAGTTCTACCTATAATTGCCATATCCTGCCATAGAAAAGGTCTGCCAAATGTGTGTCGCACCCTCCGGGGCTCAAATGTGTTTTTGGTACTACATTCCGGGGGGCTTCGCTCCTGCGTCGCTCGCACCCACCGCTATGATCTGACGCACCCTCCGGGGCTTACCCAATCGGTTTGAAAGAGAGCCTGCTTTTGTCAGTTTCCGAGCATGCACGCCACACCCAACTCAATCGTTATCACTGCGCCGTCACTGCGCGCTCATTGCGGGCTTCACCCGTAATGACCGCGCAATTACAGCGCAATGATCACCGGGGGAATGCCAGCTTCTAGGGGACAAAACCGCCGTCCCTCTCCAATGTTGAAAGTGGGACGGCGGTTCTTGCTAATGCTGTAGCGAACCAGACTTGAGAAGGGTTGCTTCCGGCTGGTCTGGATATGGCGTGATCAGATGAACTTGGAGGTGATGTCCTCCATACCGGGAAGGATGTAAACCTTGAATTGATCGGAGCGGATGCCCGGGTCAGCTTCCATGTCCACCTGGTTTTTGTAGGCGCTGAAATACTCCTCATGCTCGCGGATATGGGCATATAAATCCGGATGGACCACAACGCGCAGGCGTTTGTTGCCCACAAAATAATCCGAACGGTTGAGCCAGCGGTGGATGCGCATCAGCATGGTGTCCTTGGACACGATGCGGCCGCTGCCGTTGCACAACGGGCAGGAATCGGAGAAATTGGCGATCAGCGTGGAACGCATGCGTTTACGTGTGATCTCTACCAGGCCCAGTTCGGTGAAATTGTATACCTTGTTTTTGGCGCGGTCTCGTCGCAAACCCTTGCGCAGCGTATCCAGCACTTCCTGCTTGTTCTGGTCGCTGATCATGTCGATGAAATCGATGATGATCACGCCGCTGAGGTCGCGCAGCCTGATCTGGCGCGCTGCTTCGGCAGCTGCTTCAATATTGGTCTTCTTGATCGTCTCTTCGTAGTGGGTCTTGCCTGTGAAGCTGCCGGTGTTGATGTCGATGGCAACCAGGGCTTCGGTCTGCTCGATCTTGATGTTGCCGCCACTGGGTAAGTAAATGCGGGAGTGGAAGACCGTTTCGATCTTTTTCTCGATGCCCCAGGCGTCGAAAATGGGCGAGTCCTCTTTGTAGATCTCCACATTGGGCAGCAGTTCCGGGGAAAAGTCCTCCAGATGTGATATGATGCGGCGCGCGAAGGCTTTATCGTCGATCACGAGGCGGTCCACATTCTCGCCGAAGAGGTCGCGGATGAGGTAGTTTTCCAGGGCGTTTTCCTCAAAAACACAGACCGGTCCCTTGACGTGCTTGATCTGCTTGTCCGTGAGTTTCCAGGTCTTGGCCAGCGCGTTGTACTCGGCGCGCAATTCCTCTTCGTCGCAGCCTTCGGCTTCGGTGCGGACGATCAGCCCGAAATTGGGATCCTTGAAGGAATTGAGGATGGTGCGGATGCGCGTGCGCTCGTTCTGGTTGTAGATCTTGCGGGAGATGGCGATCTTGTGTTTGTTGGGAAAAAGCACCAGGTATTTGCCAGGAATCGAGATCTGGCCGGTGAGCCTGGCTCCTTTGGAGCCGATCGGCCCCTTGTGGACCTGGACGACGATCTCCTGTCCGGATTTGAGCAGGTTGCCGATCTGGGAGGAATCCTTGGGATTCACGCGGGGTACCTGTTTATCGTTCTCGAACACGTCCAGGAAGTCCAGGACGATGTCCGAATAGTGCAAAAAGGCGGTGCGCTCGAGGCCGATCTCGATGAAGGCGGCGCCCATGCCTGGCAGCACGTCCTTTACGAAGCCCTTGTAGATATTGCCGACGATATTCTGTTTATCCTTGCGCTCCACAAAGAGCTCCACCAACCGGTTGTCTTCCAGCACGGCCACGCGCTTTTCCAGAGGATGGACGTTGACGATGATCTCGGTGTTGAACTTTTCCTTCTTCTGATGGGCGAGATCCTGCTTCGATGATTTCTTTCGCGTAGCCAAAACTCAATCCAATCTAAAGGGGCAGAAATAGAGCCAGGTCCGGGTCGGCACCGCCTGCTCCAGGTATTGCAGCAACCTCTGCTCCACTGATATCTCGCGGCCGCTCAGCATTTTTACTGCCATCTGGAACCAGCCGTTGGAGCGGAACATTTCAAAGAAAGATATCTTGCGGGGATAATGCGCCGCGCTGTAATTGGTGACCTTGGCCAGGCTGGCGGCCTTTTTCACAGCCTCGTCCAGGCCTCCGATCTCGTCGATCAGTTTCATGGCTTTGGCGTCCGCAGCGCTGAACACGCGGCCTTCGGCAACAGCACCGATCTCTTCCGCGCTGATCTTGCGCGAGTCCATCACCCGCTGCTGGAATTCGGCATAAACTTCTGTGGAATTGCGTTTGAGCGATGCCAGCAGTTCTTCGTCGTATTTTTCCAGAATGCTGCCGAAATTGGCAAACTTGCCATAGCTCAGGGTCTGGCTTTCCAGTCCGAGTTTGTTGCCCAGTTCCTCGGCTTCGGGCAGGGCCATGATCACACCGATCGAACCAGTGATGCTTTGCGGGTCGGCAAAGATGTAATCGCCCGCGCAGCTGATGTAGTAACCTCCGGAAGCGGCCATGCCGCCCATGGAAACCACGAGCGGAACCTTCAGCGCCTGCAGTTTCTGGTAGATCATTTCAGATTCCAGGGCGGAACCGCCAGGGCTGTTGACGCGCAATACGACTGCCTTGACGCTGCTGTCTTCGGTGATGTCGTCCAGGATGCCGTCCACTTTGGCCGCGCTGATCACTGCTTCGGAAGCGAAACCCACGCCAGGCGCGATACTGCCGCTCAGGTTCACCACAGCGATCTTGTTGGCGGCGAAAGATGGCTCGGAAGTGTTGGCATAATCGGCGATGGAGACGCATTTGTCGTCCGCGATCTTGTTTTGCGCGGCGAAGGCGTCCCAGGTTCCGGTTTGGTCGATCAGCCCGTATTTCAGGGCTTCCTGGGCGTTGATAAACAGGTCGGGCCGGGTTTCAAAAACGTTGCGAACCAGCGTGGAGTCCAGCTGCCGGTAGTTGCCGATGTCGGACATCACCAGCTCGTACCTGCTCTGTAAAACGCGGCGCAGGTTGGCTTCCGTGCCAGGGCTGAGTGACGTCTGCGTGTAGGGTTCGGCTGCTCCTTTGTATTCGCCGGATTGCATCACGTGCATCTTGATGCCCAGCTTGGCCAGGGCGTCCTTGTAGAAGAGCACGTTGGCGGAAACCCCTTCCAGCAACAGCGCTCCGGACGCTGAGGGATCCATGTTGATCTTGTCCGCCATGGCGCAGAGCAGATAGTCCCTCTGGGCAAGCATTTCGCCGTGGGCTAGCACGGGTTTCTTGTGGGCCTTGAATTCTTTCAAGGCTGCGGCGATCTCGTTCAGGTTGGCGTAGCCGACCACCGCGCCAAACGGTTTGATCACTATGCCCTTAACTTTGGGGTCGGTTCCGGCCTGGCGGATCTTACGGCAGATGTCTTCGGAACTCGGGCTGCCAAAGCCCCAGAAACTGGAGCCGCGGACCTCGTTGTAATCCGGAACTTCGCCCTTTAGATCCAGCACCAGCCAGCTGTCGCTGCCCACGCTGTGGACGTTTGGACCCTTGCCATACCTCATGCCCAGGAAAAACGCCACCACCAGGATGATGAGAAAGACAGAGCATCCCAGTAAAAATGCAGATTTGGTTTTCATGATAACTCCTGTGAAAGTGTATTTACGATCGATTGTTTCGAGGTAAAAATGCTGGCGGAGATGCTGGGATTCGAACCCAGGGTACGCGTTTTGCACATACACACGATTTCCAATCGTGCTCCTTCAGCCAGCTCGGACACATCTCCGCGGGTTGGAAAAGTCAATGTTTTAAAACCTCATATTCTGTCAAATAGAATCAATGCCGGAAGTGCCGGAAGCCTGTGCATACCATCGCAATTCCGCGTTCGTCGCAGGCCTGGATGACCGCTGCATCGCCCTTGGAACCGCCGGGTTGGATGATGGCGCGCACTCCGTGGCGGTGTAATTCCTCCACCGAGTCCGCAAAGGGGAAAAAGCCGTCGGAAGCGCATACCGCCTGGCTGAGCTCGTGCCTGAACTTGCCGGCTTTCCAGACTGCCAGATGAGTGGCGTCGAGCCGGCTGGTTTGGCCGGATCCCAGGCCAAAAACACGGTCCGGGCCTGTGAGGGCGATGGCGTTGGAACGCAGCAGGGAAACCACTTTCCAGCCAAACTGCAGGGCCAGTGTTTCCTGTTCGTTGGGTTGACGTTTGGTAACGATCCGCCAGCTGCTGACAGGTTCGTCCACCCGGTCCCAATCCTGGAGCAGAAAGCCGCCCAGCAGCATCTTTAATTCCCAGGGATTGGCGTTTTGCAGCAGAGTGGCGGATTCATAGGCGATCAGACGCCGGTTCTTTTTGCGCGACAGGAAATCCAGCACTCCCGGTTCATACTCCGGCGCGATGACGATCTCGGTAAAGACCTGGTTGATCAATTCCGCCGTGGCCAGGTCCAGAGGGCGGTTGAGGCTCACGATACCGCCATAGGGAGACTCCGTATCCGCCGCGAAAGCCTTTTGGTACGCCTCGCTCAGCGCTTGGGCGCTGCCGATCCCGCAGGGATTGCAATGCTTCACGATCACCGCGGTAGGCTCCGCGAATAAAGCCAGCGCACGCAGCGAAGCGTCGAGATCCTGCAGGTTGTTGAAGGAAAGTTCCTTGCCATGCAGGACCTGCCAGCCGCTGGGACCATTGGTATAGAATCCGCCGGCTTGATGAGGGTTTTCGCCATAACGCAGAGGCATGGCAAGCTTTCCCCGCAGGGCAAATTCAGCCGGCAGGGATTCAGTCTTTTCCGCGTCAGCCGGTTCGCCCGCCAGATAGCGCTCGATGCCGGCATCGTAGGAGGAAACGAGGGCGAAGGCCTTGCGTGCCAGCTCACGGCGTTGTTCAAGGGGCAGGTCTTGCTGCTCTTTCAAGGCCGCCAGCACCGGTTCGTAGTCACTTGGATCCGTGAGCACGATCACGCCCCGGTGGTTTTTAGCCGCCGCGCGGATCAAGGCAGGGCCGCCAATATCGATGTTTTCGATGATCTCGGCTTCCGTGGCCCCATCCTTGCGCCGGGTTTGTTCGAAGGGATACAGGTTCACTGCCACCAGGTCGATGCGGTCGATCCCTTTTTCGTCCAGCACCCGCATGTGCTCGGCTTTGTCCCGGTCGCCCAGAATTCCCGCGTGAATCGCTGGATGCAGGGTCCGGACGCGCCCCGACAGGATTTCCGGGAATCCGGTCACTTCGGAAACCTCGATGACATCATTGCAGAATTGCCGCAAAAACCTCGCCGTTCCTGAAGTAGAAAGTATGGTGAAGCCCAGTTTCTCCAGTTCCACGGCCAGGATCTCCACACCAGCCTTGTCGGAAACCGTGATCAGCGCGAATCTCTTCATTCCGGGTCCTCGCCATCCAGCGTTTCGGATAGTTCTTTAAGCTCTTCGCGGGTGATGAACCTCTCCAGCTTCTGGTTGAGTTTCTGGTTGCTATACATTTCCAGGGTGAGGCGCAGCAAGCGTTTAGGCTCCGCGGCGAGGCGCTCCGGGTTTTTGCGGACGTCGATCACGGAAACCAGCACGATCCCGCCCAAGATGATCAGCCAGTTGACGTATATCCAAAGCAGGAAGATCGGCACCGCCGCCAGCACTCCATACACCGCCTGGTAACTCGTCAGTTGGTAGATATAGACGTCAAACACGCTTTTCACCAGCACCCAGGCCATGGTCGTCCAAAACGCGCCCCGGATCAACGAACTCCGCCTAACCTTGATCGACGGCATCAGCGTGTAGAGGAAGACCAGGGCCACAAACTGCATCAGGAACGGGATCAGATAGGTCAGCCAGCGCAACAGCGGCAGGTTCAGCAGGCTGGAAACCAGCGGCAGCGAAGTGCTGGAGAACATCACCACCATGATCAGCACGCCCACGATGATCGTTCCGAAAAACTTGACCAGATGGCTGATCAGGTCCTGTTTGACAGCGTAATCCAGGCTCAGGATGCGGTCGAAGGTGTTGCGGATCAGCCGGAACAGAGAATAGGACGTGGCGATCAGCACAATGAAATTGGCGATGTTGAACCCGGCGCGTTTGGCCAGCATGCCTTCGATCAGGTTGTTCACCGCCAGCGCTGAAGTGGGCATGAAGTTGTTGGCGATGGTCATGTAGATCTTGTCCTGGATATTCAGGAAGGGCAGGTCTGGCACGATCAGCACCAGAAAGAGGATGAAGGGCACGAAGCCCAGGATCGTGGTATAGGTGAGCCCCGCGGCCTCTCTGGGAATCCTTTCGTTCTTGATCTTCAGGAACAGCTCTTTCAGAAAACTCCAGATGTCGCCCAAGATCTTTTTGCGCAGATCCGGTTTGCTGACGTAGCCCCAAAGCCCAGCCAGATCTTGCAGTCCGGCTGTCGCCGAGGTGATGCTCACGCTCCACAGATTCCTGAACAGGCCTTTTTTTGCCTTTTCCGGCATTTATTCCTCCCTCAGCGCTTCCACCGGATTCAATTTGCTGGCCCGCACTGCCGGCATCACGCCAAACAGCAGGCCCACGCCGATCGATACGGCCAGCGCCACCCAGATCATCTGTGCGGAGGCCAGCACCTGCAGCTGTAAATATTTGCCCACACCGCCCAAAATCGCGTAACCCAGGATGATGCCCAAAACGCCGCCCAATGCGGTGATAAGCACCGTCTGCACCAGGAATTGCAGAAAAACGTCGCGCTGCCTGGCTCCGATGGCGATGCGCACCCCGATCTCACGCGTACGTTCCTTGATCGAGGCCAGCATGATGTTCATGATCACAATTCCGCCCACCAAAAGCGAGATCACGGCGATCAGGAAAAAGATGGTGGTGAAGATCCTTGTGCTTTTCCGCATCTGTTCCAGCTGTTCCTGCGCGGATTCCACGGAGAATATCTTCTTGCCCTGCTTGAGGTTGAGCACGATGCTCTCCACTTTCTTACGCAGCGTTTTGGCGTCTTCCGGAGTGTCCGCCTGTAGGTCGAAGCCGTTGATCTTCTGTGTGGGATCGATCTTGCTCAGCAACGTGGAAAGCGGCACAAACGCCCGCTGGTTCATGTATTCCAGCGCGTTGTCGCCAAAACTGCTGGCTCCGCCCTGGTTTTGTAGAAACTTGGCTTCCATCACGCCCACCACAAGCAGCCGCAATCCGCCATAGCTGACGTAAGAACCCAGCGGATCACGCGAGGAAAAGAGTTCCGTGGCCGTGGTGGATGCCAGCACCACGACGTTGTTGTGGTTGTCGATGTCCAGGGAGTTGATGAAGCGTCCGGATTTCACCGGCCAGTCGTCGACCTTCACCATATCCGGGTAAACGCCCAACAGGCTGCACACATAGCCCCGTTCCCCGTTCAGCATTTCGGTTGGCTGCAATTGGGTTTGGGGGTTGAACGCCGCGGCTTCCGGAACCAGAGCCCGGATCTGATTGATCTCCCGCAGGGAAAAACTCGCCATCCCGCCTTTGCTGAAGTCGTAAGACCAGTTTTGCCGGACCTCGATCTTGGTGAGGCCGCCGCGCTGCCCTATCCATTCCAAAGTGGATTTATTCATCCCGTTCACTATCGCCAGCACAACCATGATGCTCATCACACCAAGGATTATGCCAATGATCGTTACCACGCTGCGCACCTTGCGCATCAGGATGTCGGCCAGCCCGACCTGCAGCGATTCAGCCAGCGATATTGCCATTTTCGATCTTTCCGTCCATGATGCGGATGATGCGGTCGGCGCGTCCGGCCACCGCTTTGTCGTGCGTGACGATGATCACGGTGTGGCCGGCTTCGTGCAGTTTGGTGAATATCTCCAGGATGTCGCCCCCGGCCTGCGAATCCAGGTTGCCCGTGGGTTCGTCGGCCAGTAGGATCGCCGGATCGTTCACGATGGCCCTGGCGATCGCCACGCGTTGCCTTTGCCCGCCTGAAAGTTCCGCCGGTTTATGCTTGATCCGGTCGCTCAGCCCCACGCTTTCGATGATCTGCCGGGCCTTTAGGTTGCGTTCTTTCAGCCCGATCCCGGCATACATGAGCGGAAGTTCCACGTTTTTCAAAATGTTCAGGTGCGGCAGCAGGTTGAAGGACTGGAACACGAAGCCGATCTTGCGGTTGCGGATCACCGCCAGCTCGTTCTTTTCCATCTGGGCGACCTCCACGCCGTCCAGACTGTATTCACCTTCCGAAGGGCTGTCCAGGCAGCCGATTATGTGCATCAGCGTGCTTTTTCCGCTTCCGGAAGGGCCCATGATCGCCACAAACTCGCCCGCGCCTATCGTGAGGTCAATTCCGTTCAGCGCGCGCACTTTCACCTTGCCCAGGCTGTAATCTTTGACCAGGTTCTTGGTATGGATGATTTCCGTCATATTTTTTCACTCATTTAATCCAGTGTTGGATATCCTGCCTAATTGTCAACAAGAAAAAGCGGCGGAGCCCGGAAGCCCGTCCCACCGGCCTTGAGACCATAGCTGTAAACGTTTGCCCAGTTCAACCTGTAAGTGATCCACACTGCTGGCTGGAACGAGGTTGTTTGCTATTTGCGGCTTTTTTCTGCCGCCCTTCATCCCACCCCAGTTTTCGCCCTGTCAAAGGCTTTCACCTGATACCATATATGTTGCCATTTTACAATGCCTTATTCGCAGCGTTCCCGCCTCTGGCAGTCAATCAAGTGTCAATCAAGCCTTAATCAAGTGTCTATTATTGACGCTTGATTGACTAGTGATAGACAAGTGATTGACCGCAACCCCCGGGAGCGAAACGGGTGTGATGGGCAAAAAACGCAGGAGCATCGACATTGAGCATCGTGAGTATCGACTCAAATAGCAGTGTTTTAAGTCCAGACCACCCTAGGGGCTGGCGATTGCCGGAAGGTCTTCATCACCGGCTTGCATTCACGCTTGTGGCGCTCCCCATTCTGCTACTGAGGCAATACTAGGGCTCTATTTCAAACCTAGTGGGCAAGCCCCGGAGGGTGCGACAGAATATAGCCCGGGGTGTAGCGTAGCGGAACCCCGGGTTAAGATATGCGGCACAGAATCTCAGAAATCCCCACCCCTCCCTTTGGAACCTGCCGAATGGCAGATTCCAAAGGGAGGGGTGGGGTATATAAACATCATAACAATGTTTGTCCCTAA
>DAHVPC010000070.1 GCA_027318475.1 Candidatus Cloacimonadota bacterium
CGCCGCGGCGATGGTTGTAGCTGTGCAGGTCCAGCACCACAAGGAAGGGATGGATGCCCAGCAGGCGGTCAACCTGGTACTTGAGCAAGGCATACCAGGCAGAATAATCCTCCTGAAGACGCCGCAACAGAGCATCCGGGATCGGAGCAGTCCGCGCTGGCAGGCCCCAACAGTCTTCCGGCTTCAGGTACACCGCTTTTTCCGGCGGCCTGTTGAGGTCGATGGCAAAGCGGGATGTATGCACTATCAGGCGGTTGGGAAAGAGCGCGGCCACTTCACCGGTGTGGGGATCTTCCTCGCGCAGCCGGTCCGCCTCGCTGATTCCGCAAATGTCCAGAAGTTCAGAGGGCAGGCCATGGCCGTTGTGTATCGCCGTTGCCAGCAGTGGCAGGCTTTCATCCAGGAATGTGACAGCCGATTCCAGCACGGACTGGCTCAGTGGGCGGATCCCGAAACGCTGCGGGGAACACCGGCATCAGCGCCGAAAGGCTCTTCCGAAGTGTGGCTGACAGGTTTGGCCTCGGCCTCGTAGCTTGTCTCGCCGCTGGCGTCTTTCTTAAAGGTGTTCAGCAGCGTGATGGCCTGGTTTTCTGACCAGGGAAAGTGGAAATGCTGGCCTTGCTGCCAGTAGGTGTAGTCGGATGGCATATCCAGCCAGTTGGACTGCACTCTGGTGGCGGCGTAAGCGTAGTAGTATCCAGTGTTGTAGAGCAGGCCGTTGCCCGGAATGGTGATGTCGTCCACGGTTTGGGCTTGCAAGCCGTAATTCACGTAGAGGGGATTCAGGTCGTGATTGCCGGTATTGCGCATCCTGAGAAAGAATAAGTCTTCAAAGGTTATCAGGTAGGTGAGGTAGGAATCGCCGCTGATTTCGCGGGTGCGGTTCCAGTCCACATACAATCCGATCGGAGCGCCGGAAGCGCTCTCGCCGTGGGTTTCGGCTTCGTAATGGTAGCTCTGGTCGGAGCGGTTGATGCGGAAAGTGACGGTTTCGCCGGGGGCGATGGTTTTGGAGCCGTAGCCGCTCACCGTGATCTGGATATCCGTGTAGAGCATGTTTTGAAACTTGGCCAGAAATGGCGCGTCGTATTCATGGATATGGCACGAGGCCAGAAACAGCGCCGTGAGGCACAGAGCACATAGTGTAAGTTTACGCATGGCGTACTCCCTGGAGGCTGGAATGATATGGCCCGGTAAGTTTTCCGGACGGCTGCTTCCAGATAATCCAGAAGTTATACCCTCCAGACCAGCGAATCCTCTATCCGATTTTTTGACC
Source organism: Candidatus Cloacimonadota bacterium (assembly GCA_027318475.1). Lineage (GTDB taxonomy): Bacteria > Cloacimonadota > Cloacimonadia > Cloacimonadales > Cloacimonadaceae > Syntrophosphaera. The sequence goes on from DAHVPC010000070.1 coordinate 1,277, forward strand.
CGGGGGCGCGTCGAACTTGGCGAGGTAGGCCAGGGCCACTTCTTTGGCGAGATTCCTGATCCGGCCAATGTAAGCGGCGCGTTCGGTGACGCTGATCGCGCCGCGCGCATCCAGTAAATTGAAGGTGTGGGAACAGCGCAGCAGGTTGTCGTAGGCGGGATAGACCAGTTTTTGGGAGAGCAGTTCCTGGCATTCCTTTTCGTAGTCGCGGAAAAGGTCGAAGAGCAGGGCGGTGTCCGCGGCGTGGAAATTGTATTCCGAATACTCCACTTCCCTGGCGAAAAACAGGTCTCCGTAGAGCGTGGAGTCGTTCCAGCGCAGCTGGCGATAGTCGTCGATGTCCTGAATGTACATGGCCAGGCGTTCCAGGCCATAGGTGAGTTCCACGCTCACCGGAAAGGTATCGAAGCCGGCGACCTGCTGGAAATAGGTGAACTGGCTGATCTCCATACCGTCCAGCCAAACCTCCCAGCCGAGGCCCCAAGCCCCCAAAGTAGGCGATTCCCAGTCGTCTTCCACAAAGCGGATGTCGTGCCGGGCGATCTCGACTCCGATGGCCTCCAGACTCTTCAGATAAAGGTTTTGGATGTCGTCCGGACTGGGTTTGATGATCACCTGGAATTGGTAGTAATGCTGCAGGCGGTTGGGGTTTTCGCCGTAACGTCCGTCTTTGGGCCGGCGGCAAGGTTGCGCGTAGGCGATGGAACTGGGCTGGGAACCCAGCGCGCCAAAAAAGGTGGCGGGATGGAAGGTGCCGGCCCCCATTTCGATGTCGTAGGGCTGCAGCAGATTACAGCCATGGGCCGCCCAGTACTTCTGCAGGGTGAGAATGATATCCTGGAAGTTCATCCGACCTTGCCTTGCAGGCGTTTGCATTTCTGGCACAGAGCCGACAGCTGCTCGCGCACTTCTTTAAGCGTTTCGATCGCCGCGGGGGTTTCTATGGCAGGCGCGGCCTCGTTCTCCGCAGGCTTGCGGTTTCGGGCGCTGCGTTCGGCCTTGAGTTTTTGCCGTGCTCCCTCGATGGTGAACCGCTGGTTGTGCAGCATGTCCTGGATCTGCCTGAGCAGCTCGATGTTTTCCTCGGAGTACTTGCGGATCCTGCCTTCATCCTTGCGGGGTTTGAGAAAACTGAATTCGCTCTCCCAATACCTGATCACATAAGGCTTTACTCCCAGGAGCTCGCTCACTTCGCCAATGGTATAGAAATACTTTTTCATAGCCGTCTCCCGATCTTTCTGGTCAGTGATAGCAGTACGAGAATCAGCGCCAAAGCCACGAACAGCCACGGATAGCGGTAGATCTTGCTGATCAAGGTCACTTTGGGTGTCGTATACAGAGGCGCGGTGATGTTTTTAACTTCGAAGAGTTTGGTGCTGGCGAGGATCCGGCCCTTGGGGTCCACAGCCATAGAGATGCCGGTGTTGGCGCTGCGATAGATCTGGATGCGGTTTTCCACGGCGCGGAAGCGCACCATCGCGGCGTGCAGCCAGGGTCCGTAGGAAGTGCCGAACCAGGCGTCGTTGGTGATGTTCACCAGATAATCGCTCTTGCGCTCCGTCTGCGCTAGCGGATCCCTCTGGAAGGCCATGCGGTGGAAGATCTCCGGGAACGCCAGTTCATAGCAGATGGAGGGCGAGAACGTGAAGCCGCCGCTGTCGTAATGGCGCAGTTCGGTCCCGAATTCCCAATTGGCCTGGCCCAACTGAAGTTTCCACAAGAAGGGCAGCGCGTCCAGCCAGAGCATGCGTTCGCCCACGGGAACCAGGATGTTTTTGTAGTAAATGGCATTAAAAAAGCGGTCTGGCTGAAACAGCGAGGCGGAGTTGTAAAAGAGGTCGTCCCGGGGATGGCTTTCCGGAGCTGGAGTCATATCCGGAAAACCTGTGAAAACATCGATGCCGGCAGCATCCACGATGTCTTTCAGATCAGCCTGCACAGAAGGAATACGCATCAAGTAATTGGTCACGGCGCCTTCCGGCCAGATTATGATCCGGGCGGAATCTGCCGCTGCCCGCAAAGTCAAACTGCGAAAGAGTTCCATGGACTTGGGGTACTGGTCCTTGTCCCATTTCACATCCTGCTCGATGGAGGGCTGCATCACATAGATCCGGGCGTCGTGCTGCTCCAGGGGCAAGCGATAGAGGCAATGCACGCCGTAACCCAGCCAGGCCGCCAATAGTATCGCCAAAGCCAGTCCGGAAGCCAGCTGCCGCCCCCTAAAGGGATGCAGCACGTTTCCCGGGAGGTTCTTGCGGCGCAACAGCCATTTATGGCTGAAGGGCAGGATCTGGTAGAGCAAAACGTTCACCAGGATAATGAGGACGGAGAGGCCGACCACTCCGCCCAGATCGGCAAATTGGACCAGGATGTTGTACTCCGCCAGGGAATAAGCGTTGTTGAACCAGGGGAAGCGCGTTTCACCGAAGTTCTGCACATACTCGAAGGTTACCAGCAGGGCGATGAAGCCCACGTAGCGCCAATGGGTCAGGTTCCGGTAGATGCGGTTGATCCCCGCGAAAAGCAGGTAATAGACAAGTGTGTAGAGCCCGATCATGCCGATCAGGCCAGCCTTGGTAACCAGGGCGAACCAGTAGAATACGATCAACAGGTACACTACTGAGGTGATGAATCCCATCAACAGCAGCTGCCTTCTACTGGCCACGCCGCGCTCGAAGATATGCAGATAGGGGATCCAGGCGAAAAACACCAGCCAGCCCAAATGCAGAGGCAGACGCGACAATGCAAGCATCAACACGCCCAGTAAGGTCAACAGCAGGTCATTGCGCCGCATCGGAACCTCTCGCGTAAATCAGCCGCAGCAGACGTATCTCGTTAGATTGGAGCAGGACCAGCGAATCGTCGCTGATTTGCATCAGTTTGGGCGGAGCCGAAGCATAAGCCGGGACCACGTCTTGCACTCGGATGGGATTGTTGAAATTGTCAAAGACGACCTGCCCGGGCAGCGTTTCCTTATATTGGCCCAGCAGGAAAAACACATAGGTGCAGTCCTTCACAGCGCTGTAGGCATAGAGGTAATCGCGGTTGCAGGCAATGCTGGCAGGCTGTTCCAGTTCAAAGCGGCCAAAGCGGTAAAGTTCGCTGTTGTCCAGCTGGGAGTAGCAGACCAGTTCAGAGCTGGAGGCATCGTAGATAAACAGCGTTCCGTCCCCGCTCTGGCAAAAGAGTTCCGGCTGGCGCAGAGCTGTGAACTGCACATCCGCTATCACGCCACCTTCCGGAGAAAACTTGCGCAGGATCTTCTGCGCGGAATCCAAGGCCAGCAAACCGCCGTCGGTATCCACGCCGATATCGCTTAGGCGCTGGAAATTGGTGCGTTCAAAGCCCAAACCGCCCACGCTGTTGATCAGGGATCCGCCCCGGTAGATATGGATCTCCTGGCTGGCTTTGCGCAGGGCGAAGATCGTTTGCGCCCTGGTGTCGCTGACGGCTTTATCGTACGCGGCATCCACCCGGAAGTTTTCCAGATCGCCGAAACCCTCCAACTTCCTATAAGCGCTGATGTGGCTGTTGGAACAGGCCGTAACCAGCAACAACAGAAACGGCAAAAACAAAACAACATATTGACGTCTCATTCACGCTCCTCAGTTGTGGATGTGCAGATCCCGCAGTTTGCCCTGGATGCTGAGTTTGTTGCCGAAGCGGTTGTATTCCAGGGTGTAAGCGATATCCAAAACGGTGTTCTTCTTTAGCAACGGCAGGTAATCGCCCAAGTTGTAGCCGATCAGGTCGAGCACGACGCCATCCTTAACCACCTTGATCTTAAGGTGGTTGCGGCCGACGGTGTAGGGATAATTGGCGACGCTGACCTTGCGGGTGACCAGCACCGGCCGGTTGTTTTCCGGGCCGAAAGGCGCAAAGTGCTCCAGCCAGTCCAGCAGGAAGCCGTTGATGTCGTAGAGTTCGATCTCGTGGTCGATCTCCAGAGGCGGCATGAACTGCTCGAGCTTGAGATTTTCGGAAACAAAGCGGGTGAGTTCGTTCTCGAAGCGGTCGATGTATTCCTGGTAGATCGTGAATCCGACGGCATATTTGTGGCCGCCGTAACTGTGCAGATTGTGGCCGGTGTGCTTGAGCGCGGCGAAGAGGTCGAAATCGCCCATACTGCGTCCGGAGCCGCTTCCGAAGCCTTCTTTGAATGAGATCATGATCACCGGGCGGTAATACTTCTCCACCAGTTTGGAGGCCACGATGCCGATCACGCCGGGATGCCAATCGTCGGACGAGACCACCATGCAGGGAGTGGAACCGATGTCCTTGTATTTCTTTTCGATGATGTCGCAGGCCTCGAAAAAGGTCTTCTGGTCTTCCTGCTGGCGCAGCGAGTTTTGGTGCTCGATCAGTTCCGCCAGTTCGTGGCTACGCTCGTCATCGGTGGAGATCAGCAGTTCCACGGCCTGGGAAGCGGAGCCCATCCTGCCGGCGGCATTGATGCGGGGCGCGATGCCAAACACGATGTCCGAGGCGTCCAGGGTCTTGGAATTCAGCCCGGAAATCTGCACCAGGGCATTGAGGCCTTTGTTCTTCTTGGCGATCAGGTGCTGCAGGCCGATGGAGGCAAAGATGCGGTTCTCGCCGGTCAGCGGAACGATGTCGGCGATGGTGCCCACTGCCACCAGGTCCATGTATTTGAGGGTGTTCTCGACGGTTGCTATGCCCTTGCGCTGATATATCGCCATCAGAAGTTTATAGGCCACGCCGACTCCTGCCAGATGGGGAAAGGGGTAGGGGCAGCCGGGCAGTTTGGGATTGACCGTGGCGTAAGCAGGGGGCAGTTCTTCCTTGGGATTGTGATGGTCTGTGATGATGATCTCGATGCCCATGGCGTTGATCGCCTCGATCTCCTCCAGCGCGTTCACTCCGCAGTCCACACTGATGATTAGGGCTGTGCCGTTGTCCCTGATTGGGCCAAGGCTGCCCAAGGAAAGGCCGTAGCCGTCGATCATCCGGTGCGGGATGTAAAAACCAATATCCGCGCCCAAGCGCTTCAGACCCAGGTAGAGCAGGGTCGTGGCGGTGGTTCCGTCCACGTCGTAGTCGCCGTAAATGGTGATCTTCTCTTGGTTTGCGATGGCGCGCAGGATGCGTTCGACCGCTTTATCCATATCCTGAAACAGAAAGGGGTCGTTTTGCTGTTCCAATTGTGGGTGGAAGAAGCCTTCGATCGCCTCGGGACTGCGCAGGTCTTTTCGGAACAGCAGTTCGGCAACCATCCGCGGACACTTCAATGATTCGGCCAGACCTTGGATGCTTTGCTTGTCCTGCGGTTTCAACTCTGCCGGTAAAAGCCATTCCTTCTGCATAGTCCAGGTACCTTTCATACAAAAGTCATAAATTACAATTGGATAACGTCTTCAATCTCAAGCATTGGATTCCAAATTGGCACTCAGATGGTCGATTATCCGCCAATTCTAATGTTCTGGGACCAGTTTTTACGGTTGTGAAAACACGTCCAGAGAAATTTTATCTCTGTATGTTGTTACACTCTCGTAACAGGATGCGGGCTTTGAGTGCGGAACTCTGGATTGACAAGGCTTAGCCGGGGATTGTATCAGAATTTCACAGCGCCAAGAAAAATTGCTAGTGTTCAATCAGAGTTGGCAAGAAATGCCAAAGTCACAGGCAAAAACCGGGCAGAAAGGATCGGACCAGAACCAGTTTCTGATCCTGCCAATCTCTGTAAAGATCCTTTAACCAGTCTCGAACTTACGGCTGGTTCCTGAACCTGGGGCACAGCTATGCCGGACCAGCCTACTGGACGTGGTGTTCAGTGTATGGGCTGGTTGTTTGCCTGCTCAGCAGGATGAATTATCAGTGCGCCCGACGTGAAAAAACCGGATTAGTTCTTTGGCAGGATGCGGTATCGCGGCTTGCGGGTCGCATTTACCGGGACGGTTACGGGATCAGCGCCAATTTCAATGTCTGCCGTCCGGCTTGATTCCGCGGTGACCTTGAAGAACTTGTAAGGTGCGTCGCCCAAAGCGCCCAAAGCCAGGCCTGCGGTGGAGTCAAACAGGCTCCAAGGCAGATCCAGATATGGGTCGTCTGAGGCATACACTTTGTATAGATCAGCCCCGGCAACCTCTGTCCAATGCAGTTCCGGACCATCGTTGCCCTCGATGATCGAGAGCACCGGCGCTTCCAGAAGCCCTGCTGACTGTACATTCACTCGCAGCATCCAAACGCCGTTGAAACCCAGATTGCCCAAATCCTGCGGCACGCTGTCCAGGATCATGTAACAGCGGCCGGGATAGTATCTCTGGTTATCCGCCGCGAAACCGTTGTTGGCATCGATGTGTGCATAGACAACGTAGAAATAGGGAGAGTCGATATTCAGGTCATTAACGGGGATCTCGATCCAAGCATCGGCTGGACAGGTAACTTCCACAGGATCAATCAAGGGAGTGAGGTTGTTCACACTGGCGTCGCTGGCAGCGTAGATCTTCAGGTGCACCGTGTCCGAAAGCATGAATGCGGCGCTGACCCGGTTGATCTTCAGGGGTTCGCCCGTGCCGTAGAGCGGATTGGCATATAGCACTGCCAATTCCCATTCGCCAAAGTTCCAGCCGGCCCAAGTGTTATGGGATTGGCTGTCGTAATAGAGCCAGACAGGCTCGTCACAAGAGAAACCAAAGCCGCTCGTGTATGTCAGGTTGTCGTTGTTATCGGCTGCCACCAGCACATAATTGATCTGGGTGCCGTGTGGCTGCGCGGGAATTTCTCCATACCAGCCGTCAATCAGCAGCGTCATGGGCTCCCAGATCCAGTCTCCGCCGTTGATCTGATAGTATATTCCCACATATGCCACTCCGCTGGGATCCACCGCTTCAGCGTAAACTGGGTAGGGAATGTCGTCGCGCAGGGTGTTGAGCAGCGGCAAATGCGATATCTCCGGCCCCGTGAAATCGCCGGTGAGAACTTCCACGCATACGTCGTCCAAATACCAGTCATGCGCGTCATGGCCCTGGTAGCGGAAGGCGAGGAACACATTTTGCCCCGCCCAATTGGATAAATCCACCGTGTCCAGGGTCCAATCCTCGACCACGCTCGTAGGATGCCAGATCTGCACGTAGTTGCCGTCATTGGGATCCAATGAACCGGTGGAGAGCCAGACGCTGTTGGAACCATACCAGGCCGGATTGATATTCTTCGACCAGAATGACAGAGCCCAATCCTCCCCATAAGGCAAACGCAGCAAGGGCGTGACCAGCCAGCCGTCTTCGACCGGATCCACGTTGTCCCAAATGTGCATCGCGGAGCAGTTTCCGTCGTCAGAGTGGTTGAATATTTCGTTCCAGGACCAGTAAGTGCCCCCTCCGTCCTGATCGAAGGACGTCCAATAATAGGGGGCAAACACGCCGCTCTCGAAATTCTCACCCCAGGGGAATGTCTGGATGCCAATGTATTCCTCGATCCTGACGTCGTCCAGATACCAGTCGTGGGCTCCCTGGCCCTGATAACGGAACGCGATCCACACAGCCTGTCCAGACCACGGCGTCAAGTCCGTAAGATTATAGGTCCACTCGTCGTTCACGCGGATCGGCGACCAAATGCTCATGTAATCGCCATCTTGCGGATAGGGCGAACCAGTGGACACCATGACGCTGTTACTGCCGTTGACGTAGAGGCCGGGATTCTCACAATAGGACCAGAATGAAAGCGAATACGCGGATCCCGTCGGAACATGGATTTGAGGCAGGATCAGCCAACCGTCTTCCTCCGGATCGCTGTCATCCGCCAAATGCATCGCCGAGCAGATTCCATCCTCGGAGTGGTTCATGGTTTGGTTCCAGGACCAACTTGTGCCGGATCCGTCCACATCGAATTGCCACCAGTAATAGGGCGGAAAGATGCCGCTTTCAAAACTCTCTTCCCAAGGGATACTGTGAACCCCGCTGTGCAGCTCGATCGTTACGTCGTCCAGGATCCATTCATAGGTTGGAAAGCCTCGATACCAAAAAGCGATATAGACCGATTGACCGGCCCATGGGGAAAGATCCACCATGTTGAATACCCAGCGGTCGCTGACTGTGATCGGAGACCAGATCCCCACATAGTTTCCGATATCTGGATTGGGGGAAGTGGTGGATACCAGGACAGTGCTAGTGCCGTAATCTTGAGGATTGACGTTGAATGACCAGAAGGATAAAGTAACACCCTGACCCTGGGGAACATCGACCAACGGCGTGACCAGCCAGCCGTCCTCGTCGATGCTGCTGTTATGATGCAGATGGCAAGCAGATTGGCTGCCCCCCATTGTGTGGTTGTTCACTGTGGTCAGTTCCCATTCCGTTCCCTGAGTGTCACGGTTGTATCTTGTCCAATCCTCTGGCGGAAAGACCGCGCCCTCAAAATCCTGAGTGTAGGGAAGCGTGGTGATGTGGCGGGTCGCGTTACCGGGCGAAGCTGAGCGCAGCAAACCCGATTCAACGGGTTTGCTTGCCAGTTCGCCTGGCGTGGCAGAAAAAAGAAACGAAGTCACAAAAAGCAGCGTGAGGCCAAACGCGATAGCGGTCCTCATGATTCCTCCCATGTTTGCAGATAATGATCTGACCAGCACATTTGGAGTGTTGGCGCAACTTGTTTACTATATCACACCTTATATTTTGTTCATCTGGCGCACCCTCATAATCCTGTCAAGCAATATCGTCGCTTGGGGGCCGCTACTTGGTCAATGAACCCGGATCACTCTCCCAGCCAGAGTTGCAGCGCATCCAGGAAGGCAGAGTTATCCTCCGCGCAGCTCACCGTAACCCTCAGGTGCTTGTGCAGGCGGCGATGCGCGCCCACGTCACGCACCGCGATACCTTCTTCTTGCAGGAAGGCAAAGAGCTGCGGCGTCCTCTCCCCCACCGAAAACGTGAGGAAATTCGTGCTTGAGGGATGGACCGTCACACCTGGCAGGGCCTGCATTTGCCCATAGAGAGCTGTCCGGGCGGACTTGATCTCCTCCACTTGCGTCTGAAACAGCGCCATGTTTTCCAGGATGATGAGCGCGAAAGCCTGGTTCAGGATGCTGGTGTGGAAGGTAGTGAACACCTTTCTGAGCGAGTAAATGATTTCGGGGGAAGAGATCGCGTAGCCGAAGCGCAATCCCGCTCCGGAAAAGGCTTTGGAGAAAGAGCGCACCAGCAGCAGGTTGGGATGCCGGGCCAATTCAGCGGCCAGGGTCGCTCCGGAAAACTCGAAATAGGTTTCGTCCACCAGCACAAGTTTATCCGGCAGAGCGTCCACGATCCCGCGCAGTTGTTCGCGGTCATAGAGGTTGCCCGTGGGATTGTTTGGATTGCATAGTATCGCCAGGCGGCAGTCTGGATCTTTGGCCAGTTGCAGAAACGCCTGGGTATCGAAACTGAAGTCCTCCCTCAGTTCGCAGAACCTGATCCCCAAACCCACTGCCTGGCAGAAGGTTTTATAGTCGAAGTAAGAAGGCGCCAAACTTACGGCGAAGGAAGCGGGATTTTCACGCACGGCCAGGAAAACATGATAGAGGATATCATCCGCGCCATTGCCCCAAACCACGTTTTCCGGCTCCAAACCGAAACTTGCGTAAGCTGCCAACCGGGCATGCAATTCAGCCGTCACAGGCGATAGATAGCGGTTCAGTCGGATCTTTTCCATCCTGGCCAGAAACTGGTCCTTTATCGCCTGATAGGGATCCAGGCAGCTTTCGTTCAGGCACATCATGCGGGGCCGCACCGGAACGTTGATCACGGATGGCTGTTTATCGGCCAGATCGGAGCGAAAATACTCGGGCATAGGTGTTTCTCCTTTGTAGATAAGGAGATTATACCCGGGTTCTTTCCCGGCGGCAAGTTCCAAACTGGGATCAGGATTCGCAAGCTGTCCTTCGATCCGCTCGGGCGGCCTGGCCTCGATCACTTCTTAATCAAGCGTCAATCAAGCCTCAACAATTGACGCTTGATTGACGCTTGATTAAGAAGTGATTGACTGCAACCCACGGGGGCGAAATTTCAAATGATAAAAAAACCGCCGCCCACAAGGACGGCGGTTTGTTCAAACAGAACTGCTACTATTGTTTAGTAGGAGCGGTGCTGGAACCGGTTGCGGTTGAATTGCGCCTTTTTGGCCTTGCGGCATTCCGGGCAGCGTTGGGGCTCGTTGACCAAACCCTTTTCCTTGTAAAATTCCTGTTCGCCTTCGGTGAACACGAATTCCTGTGAGCAGTCTTTGCAAACCAATGTCTTATCTGGCATGGCTTTCTCCTTTGTGTTTGGGACTTTTGACATTCGGGTTAGAGGCACTCCCAAAACAAAGGAATAGGCTCATGGAATGTTGGATCCCTGTATTTGAAGCGCAGTAAAATGCGCGGACGGAATTTGTCAACATATTTTTCAGAAACTGGTTTTATCCACGAAGTTGAAACCGTCGATGAGCATGGTGGGCAGGCTGGCGACCAGCGAGGACAGCTTCGTTTCGCCCAAAGCCAGGATTCGGCGGGTGGCCAGGTGCGGGATCTCGTTGAAGCGCAGGTTGTTCACCGCGTGCTGCACCTTCCCGTTTTCGAAGTAGAGCACGCCGTCACGCGTCATCCCGGTGAGTTCCCCGGCCTTGGCGTCCACGGTGCGGATGTACCAGAAGCGGTTGATGATCAGTCCGCGCGGGACCAGCTGCATCATTTCCTCTTCCGTGGCCGTTCCGCCGGCGATCCAGACGTTGTAAGCGCTCATGGGCTGCGCGCCTACCTTCTTGGCCCAGAAACGGTTGGTGGGCATGTTTTTGAGCACGCCGTTCTCCACCCAGGCGATCTCCCGCGAGGCGATCCCTTCGTGGTTGAAGGGCGCTGAAACCAGCTCCGGACGCTGCAAGGTGGACTTCCAAGTGAATTTCTCGCCGAAGAAGGGCTTGCCGAGCTGGTCCGTGAAGGGCGTGAAGCCTTCGTCGCTTTGGCGCCGGTTCATCATCCAGCCCATGAACCACATCAGCTCTTCCAAAGCGCCGGGACGCAGGATCACGGCGATCTGGCAGGGATCGAAGTCATGCATGGTTTTCAGGCTTTCCG
>DAHVPC010000071.1 GCA_027318475.1 Candidatus Cloacimonadota bacterium
GATCTCTTTGCCCGTAATGAGCGCGCAATGACGGCGCAATGATAACGGGAGCCAAGCCGCGATCGCAGAAAAATCTTTACAAGATTCTGGCTCTGAATATAATGGGTGGAGACCTAAGAAATTGAGTCCGGTCTGCATCCGGCAGCAGGGCAGAAAAGCGTCAAGCCTCTGCCGGGCAAAAAGATGCAGGACTACAAAGAAAACAAGGGGATAAGCGATGCTTGTTTCGCGGCACTTTTCCGGAGCCTGGAGCTATGCTCCGTGGATCCAGAACAAGGTAAACCGTACATCACCACAGCCAATCCCGCCGCCAACTCTCGCCCCTGTGCCTCTCTTTTTCAATCCCAAATCCGCTGCGGCGTTTTGCTCCCCAGGCAGATACTCCCAACGATCCAAGCTTTTCAAATCAATCAAATAATAGGAGATGAGATGAAAAAACTCATTGTCTTCACCCTGTTCCTGCTCCTGACGGTCTTCGCTTTTGCCGATACCTTCACAATCGGCACCGGCACTTCCGCCACGAGCGTCGACCCGTATTACGGGCTGTATAACTACAGCTGGAGCAAGATCATCTATACCGCGGCGGAGATGAACGGCGCCGGGATGACCGGTCCAGTGAACATTGTCAGCATCGGTTTTTACGTCGGCAACACCCCCGCCGCATATTTGATGTCGGATCAGAGGGTATACGCGCGCCACACTACGCAAGCCCTGTATGAAACCACGGACAATACCTATCCGGGCAGCACGAACTTCACGCTGCATTTCCAGGACGACCTGACCTACAATGGCGGCGGTTGGATGTATATCACGTTCACAACGCCCTTCAATTGGGACGGCACCCAGAACATCGAGTTCCTCTTCGAAAACTGGGATACGGACAACCCGACCGGGTATCCCACTTTCCGCTACACCAGCACCACTCCGGACTACCGGACCGTTTACAAGGGGCAGGACGCTTCCTTCCCCAGCGATCTGACCGGCACCCGCACCTACAGCCGAGCGAACATCCGCCTGGTCACACCCACCACAACGGCGCCAGATGCCGCCGTGGCAGTGTTTCCGCCCGATATGGGAATCCAGATATCGCCCACCACTACGCTTAGCTGGACTCCGGGCAACATCTTCCCTTCTGGTTACCGCCTGTCTTTGGGCACAGACAATCCGCCCACCAACCTCGTCAACAACCAGGACCTGGGCAATGTAACTACCTACAATCCCGATCCCGACCTGCAAATCAGCACCACCTACTATTGGAAGGTAGTGCCTTATAACACATTCGGAGACGCGCCGAACTGCCCGGTGTGGAGTTTTACCACGCATGGCGACGCCACGATCACGCAGTTGCCCTATATCCAGGCCTTCGATAGCGTAACCGCGCCGGCTTTGCCCTTCGACTGGCTGGGCCTGATCCAACCGCCTGACGCTGCTGGCGCCGTGTTGGTCACCTATACCTCCTCGCCGCATAGCACGCCGAACTGCGTGCGCATGTACAACGGCTCCGTGGCCACCACGGAATTGGTGCTGATCGCGCCGCAACTTGCCACCACCATTCCGGCCAACACAGTGCGCATGAAACTCTGGGTGAAAGGCGGCGGCTCGAACTATACCCTCTCCTTCGGCGTGATGAGCGATCCCGCCAACCTTGCCTCCTACACCGAGGTCAGCACCATTTCGCCCACCACCACCTGGCTGGAATACACCGTGCCTTTCAATTCCTACGCCGGAACCGGACGCTACCTGGCCATCAAGCATGGTTTAGGAGGAACGGGCAGAACCTTCTACTTCGACGACGTGCAGATCGAACTGATCGCTCAAAACGATCTGGCTTGCACGGCTTTGAGCGGAAACACAACCCCCAGCATGAACAACGCCACAACCTATACCGCCAGCGTCTTCAACTGGGGCACCATCGCCCAGAGCGCCTACACCGTGAAACTGTTCAACGACGACAATGTGGAACTGGCCACAGCTCCCGGCGTGGCTTGCGCTCCCGGCGCCACTGTCCCGGTTTCGCTGGTCTGGACTCCCACGATCCAAGGCCCCGAAGTGCTGTATGCCAAGGTCTTCCTCACGGGAGACCAGAACACTACCAACGACCAGAGCCCGAACCTGAACATCAACGTGATGCCAGCCGGAGTGATGGTGGTTACAGTGGGCGAAGGCAACTTGCAGGAAGGAGTGCCGCTGGAATTCTTCTATAAGAACAGCATCCACGAAGCGCTCTACTATCCCACGGAATTGAACATGTATGGCAACATCACGGCCTTGAGTTTCTACAACAATTTCGTGACCAACCTGCCCGCCATGCCCTGTAAATTCTGGCTGGGACAGACCAATCTGGCGGACCTTTCCGCCGGCTGGATCCTGCCCGGGGACGGTTTGATGCTGGTTTACGACGGCACCATCGATTTCCCCAGCGGGGAAAACACCATCACCATCCCGCTCCAAACCGCGTTTCCCTACACTTCCGGCAACCTGGTGCTCTACGCCAACCGTCCCATGGACACGGTGTATTACAGCAGCAGCGACAACTTCCAGGCGCAGACCGTGGGCACTACGCGGGCCCGGAAACTCTATTCCGACTCGGTGACCTACGATCCGCTGAATCCTTCCGCGGCGGGAACGCTTTCCGGAACCTTCGCCAAAACGAGTTTCCACATGCTTCCCCTGAGTCCGGATCCCATCTTCGTGGTGAATCCCTCCAGCAAGGACTTTGGCACGGTGCTGATGAACACTACGCACAACCAGACCTTCACGATTCTGAATGCTGGCGGCGGCACGCTCACCATCAACAGCATCAGCATCGCCGGCAGCCCCTTCTTCACGCTGCAAAACCTGCCCAACCTGCCTGTCAGCCTGACCACTGGCCTGAACGCCACCTTCGTGGGCAGATACCTTCCCACCGCAGCTGGCACGCATACAGCCACGATCACCATCACGGATAACCGCGGCAACCGCATGACCCATACGGTCTCTCTCACCGGAACCTGCATCGACGCCACCATCTACACCCTGCCCTACGCGCAGAACTTCGATGCCGTCACCGTTCCCGCCCTGCCTGTGGATTGGAGCAGCATCTATCAGGCTACGGTGACCACGGGTTATGTGAAGACGGTGACCACCTCCCCGCACAGCGCTCCCAACTGCGTGGCGATGTACAATCCTACTGACGTGAACACCATCGCCATGCTGATCGCCCCGCCTTTGGCCAACACCATCGCCACGAATACGGTGCGGGTGAAATTCTGGGGCAAGGGCTCCGCCGCCTACCACCTGCTGGTGGGGGTGATGACCGATCCCCTGGATCCCGCCACCTTTGCCCTGATTCAGGACTTGAATGTGGTCGCCAATTGGAATGAGTACATCGTTTCCCTCACCGGATACGCCGGTACGGGCCGCTACATCGCGTTCAAGCACGCTTCCACAGCAGCCGGCCAAACCATTTACATCGACGACGTGAGTTTCGAATTGATCGCGCCCAATGACCTGGCTTGCTTTGCCCTGACGGGTAATACGACTCCCTCCGTGGGCAATGCCACCACCTACAGCGCGGCGATCCGGAACTGGGGCACGGCCACGCAAAACACCTATACAGTGAAGCTCTTCAACGGCAACGACGTGGAACTGGCCACCGCACCCGGAATCACCGTCGATCCAGACGCCACGGTCCAGATCGCCCTGAACTGGACTCCCACCGTGGAAGGCCCTGCAGTGCTGTATGCCAAGGTTATCCTGGCCGGCGACGTCAATGCCGTCAACGACCAGAGCCCGAACCTGAACATCAGCGTCCAACCAGCTGGAGCCATCATGGTTACCGTGGGCGATGGAAACCTGGTGGAAGGCCTGCCTCTGGACTTCTATTACAGGAACAGCCTGCACCAGGCCCTCTATTTCCAGAACGAACTGAACGTCTATGGCAACATCACTGCCCTGACCTTCTATAACAACTTCGTGACCAACCTGCCCAACATGCCCTGTAAATTCTGGCTGGGACAAACCAACCTGACCGATCTGTCCGGAGGCTGGATCCTGCCCACTGGCAACCTGACCCTGGTCTATGACGGCACCATCAACTTCCCCAGCGGCGAGAACACCATCACCATCCCGCTGCAAACGCCCTTCACCTACACTTCGGGCAACCTGGTGCTCTATGCCAACCGGCCTTACGATACCACCTATTACAACAGCAACGATAACTTCAAGACCCAGACCATAGGCACGAACCGCGGCCGTAAACTCACTTCCGATAGCGTCACCTACGATCCGCTTGCTCCTTCTGCGGCGGGAACCCTTTCCGGAAACTTCGCCAAAACATCCTTCACTTTCGTGACCGCGGGTTTTGCCACCCTGAACGGCACCGTCACTTCCGGCGGAAATCCTGTCGCAGGCGTGGATATCGCCCTCAGCACTCCCACCGTGATGCATCAAATCACAGCCGCAGACGGAACCTACAACTTCCCCTTCGTGCTTCCGGGCACCTACACCGTCACAGCCACCAAACTCGGCTACGACACCCAAACCCTGCCCGTGACCCTAGTGGCAGACCAGACCACCACTCTGAACATCAACCTGGTGGCCTCTTCAACGGTCAGCGTCAGCGGTATGGTGTACGGCAGCGACGCTCCTACGGTCGGACTTGCCGACGTTACGGTAACTCTGGACGGCCCTCTGGACTACACTGGCACTTCCAACGCTACTGGCCAGTTCACCATCACCGGAGTCCTTTCCGGCAACACCTACAACTACACCCTCGAGAAAGGCGGGTACCAGACCCTGACCGGTTCGATCGTCGTAGGAGCCACAAACTACGACATGGGCTCTCTGACCATGCTGGAAGTGGCCATGCCGCCGCGCAGTGTGACCGCCACCGTGAACACCAACCCCATCCAGGTCAACCTGACCTGGCGTCCGCCTGGTTCTGGCGGTGCTGGCGGAGTGGAGGACTTTGAGACCAGCGACGGCGGCTGGGTGCCGACCTCGAACTGGACCAATCCGCTCGGCGACTGGCAGTGGGGCAACAACTACAATGTGGCCAATTACACGGATATCGACACCTATGTGGACGCCCCTCCGGCGACAGCCCACAGCGGAACCGGCATGTGGGGAACCGTCTTGCAAGGCGGTTACAGCAATTGCGGCGGATGGTCCTACCTGAGGAAAACCTTCAATTTAAGCGGTGTCACCGATCCCGAGCTGAGATTCTGGCACTACATGGACGGCTACAACACCTGGGACTACGGTTTGATCAAGGTGAACGGCACCACTGTCTGGGGTAGCAGCGCCCTCGCGGAATTCATGCCCTGGCAGGAGCTCGTCGTCGACCTCACCGCCTACGCCAATAATCCCACAGTGGAGATCAGTTTCGAGTGGTACGCCACCTCGGTGGTCTCTTA
This sequence comes from Candidatus Cloacimonadota bacterium, assembly GCA_027318475.1. Classification (GTDB taxonomy): domain Bacteria; phylum Cloacimonadota; class Cloacimonadia; order Cloacimonadales; family Cloacimonadaceae; genus Syntrophosphaera. Next base: position 5,397 of record DAHVPC010000071.1, read on the forward strand.
TGCCGGCTGGTACATCGACGACCTCTACGTAGGCCCCGCCATGAACCGCAGCATTGGCCAGGCTGTCGTTTCCACCCCTGTGCTGCGTAACGCGAAGGAACGGGACGCTGCCGAACTGGCCGAACTGGCGGCCCTCAAAGCCGGCCCAGGATCGTATGGCCGCACCGCTTCGTTGCAGCTGCAGCCCGCCGTTCCCGCTGTCACTCCGGATACCAGGACCCTCTTTGGCTACCGGGTCTGGCGCTTGCTCCAGGGCCAGGAAACCAACGAAGCCCTGTGGACCTCGCTGACCCCTGCCAACATCGTCGACACCACGTTCGTGGATTCGGCCTGGGCAACTCTTCCCGACGGCAACTACAAGTGGGCGGTGAAAGGCGTTTACACGAACAACGTCCTCAGCGTGCCCGCCCTTTCCAACATGCTGCCGATCCTGCGCAACGACCTCGCCGCGCTCTCCCTCAACGGAAACGTGACTCCCACAACCGGAGCCGCCTCCACCTACATTGTCCAGGTGAAGAACATGGGCACCGATCCGCAGCAGGGAACCGCCTACACCGTGAAACTGATGAGCGGTACCACCGAACTCTCTTCCGTGCCCGGCGTGTTGCTGGCTCCAAACGCCACCCACGACTTCTCGATTGCCTGGACGCCAGCTGCGGCTGGTGCCATGTCCATCTTCGGAAAAGTTGTGTTGACGGGGGATTCTGTTCCCGCCAACGACCAGACCGCGCCGATGAACGTCATCGTGCAGCCTGCCGGTGTGTTCGGATTCACAGTGGGTGAAGAGAACCAGACCGCCCGCATCCCCATCGACATGTACTACCGCAACTCCATGCACCAGTACCTGATCTATCCGGCCGAACTGAGCAACACCATCGGCACCATCACCGGACTGGCCATCTACAACCAGTTCACCGAAGACCTGCTGAACATGCCCATCAACGTGTGGATCGGAACCACGACGGCGGCTGATTTGTCCGGCGGCTGGATCCCCTCGACCCAGTTGACCCAGGTCTACAACGGCACCCTCAACTTCCCCACGGGCAGCAATACCATCGTCATCCCCTTCAACAATCCCTATCTCTACTTGAACGGGGAAAACCTGGTGCTGTTCTTCAACCGGCCGATGGACACCCAATACTACGACAGTACGGATTACTTCAAAGCCCAGACCGGCACCCAGACTACGCGTGCCCGCAACATCTATTCGGATTCCACCACCTACGATCCCGCCGCGCCTCCAGCTACTGGCGGCACGAACACCGGACAATTCCCGCAAACCACCTTCTACATCATACCCGGCGGAGTGGGACATCTGACAGGAACGGTCACCGGAGCAGGCGGAGCGCCTCTGGAAGGAGTGGTCGTCCAATTCGCCACAGGCGGATATGGAACCACCACCAATGCCCAGGGGCAGTATACAATCAACAACATCCTGCCCGGCACCTACACCGTGAACTTCAGCGTTTACGGCTATGTGAACGCCTCGCAGCAAGCCATCATCCAGGAAGACCAGACCACCACCCTGAACGTTTCCATGACCCCCATGGCTACCGTCAACGTCACCGGAACCGTTCTGGCCAGCGACACGACGGCCGGCATATCCGGAGCCCAGGTCCATCTGGTCGGCTATGCCAACTATGATGTGAACACCATCGCCACCGGCGCTTTCACGATCCCGAACGTCTATGCCAACCAGTCCTACGCCTATGTGATCATGGCCCCCGGCTACATCGCGGCGAACGGCACAATCAACGTCGGCTCCACCAACTACAGCATGGGCAACATCACGCTCAGCGAGATCGCCTACGCCCCGCATTCAGTTATGGCGGCCGTGGACAATCCCGGCACAGCCGTGAATCTCACCTGGCAAGCGCCTGACCCCAACGCCATCGAGATCACCGAAGGCTTCGAAGGAGGCAGCTTCCCGCCCCAGAACTGGACCCAAACGATCACCAACACTGGCCCGGCCGGAACCAGCGGAGTGTTTCCCACCTGGTGCCGTTTTGGCTCGATCACGATCAGCGGTCAGCAAGTTGCGCCTACGGAAGGGAGTTACCAGGCAGGCCTCTGGTGGGATTACGCCCATCAGGACGAATGGCTGATCACCCCCAACTTCAATTGCCCGCCCTCCGGCTACCTGAACTTCGATTCCTACGTCTTCCTGGGCTCCACCAACGCCGACCACTACTACGTGAAAGTCTCGGCGGACAACGGCAGCACCTGGACCTCGCTGTGGGACGCTTCGGCGCAGACCGGCGGCTGGAACTACTATGCTTCGCCCATCAACGTTGATCTGGGATTGTATGGCGGACAGCAGATCAAACTGGCTTTTCACGCCACTGACGGCCCCACCAATGACGGACTCTGGTATGTGTGGTTCATCGACGACATCTACATCGGCAACGCCCTCACCGCCAGCGCCAATCCTGCCGAAACGATCCGCTTCAGCTTCTCCGACCTGGAGGTCAGATCGTCCTCCGGAAAGGGCTTCGCGCCTGTACCCCTTAACGCTTCCAATCCTTCGCGGGCCCTGCAAAACGGCAGCGTCAAAGCCGAACCGAGCCTGCCCTTTGGCAACCAGACCCGGGAAACCACAGATCCCGGACGTGCCCTCGTGGGCTATAAAGTGTGGCGTTTGGGCGAAGGACAGGAAACCAACGAAGCCGCCTGGACCTCACTCCATCCAGGAATAATCACAGCGCTAAACATCACCGACACCGCTTGGCAAACCCTGCCCAACGGTTCCTATCGCTGGGCTGTGAAAGGCGTCTACACCAACGACGTGTTCTCCGTGCCCTCCTTCTCGAACATCCTGGTCAAGGTCCAGGAAACCGGAATGATCGCCGGCGTGGTGCGCAGAACCACCAACGCGCCCATTCAGGGAGCCACGGTTACCGCCAACGGCGTCACCGCCACCACCAACACCGCCGGAGCCTACACCCTGGTGCTGCCAGTGGGCAATCATGACGTCACTTGTTCCGCTGCCGGATTCATCTCGCAAATTATCGAGGATGTGCCCGTAAGCGTCAATCAGACCACGACCCTGAACTTCGTTATGATCGGCGTCGCCAACGACGACGACGTCATCCCCGTGACCGAAACCGCCCTTCTGGGCAACTATCCGAACCCCTTCAACCCTGAAACCACCATCAGTTACAGCGTGAAGGACGCGGCGTCCGTACGCATTGAGATCTTCAACAGCAAGGGCCAGCACGTTCGCACCCTGGTCGACGAAATCCAGGCCAGCGGCTGGTACAGCGCGGTTTGGAACGGCAGGGACGACAATGGCAGGCCGGTCTCCAGCGGTGTGTATATGTACCGCATGAATGCCGGCAACTACCACAAGACCAGAAAGATGATCCTGATGCAGTAAGTCTGCGCCAGCCTCAATAAACACCACCCCCGGGTGTTTCCGCCCGGGGGTTTTGTATGTAGTTAGCATTCCGATGTTGCATAGGGACACTGTGCCGAAAAAAAACCGCGTAAACGCAGTGTTCCGGAGTTCTTTCCACCTTTCAAAATGGATGGACTCCCGCATTATATTGGGAATTATGTCGTTTATCAATTCGCTCTGGCGGGTTAGCGTCAATCACTTCTCAATCACTAGTCAATCACTTCTCAATTATTGACGCTTGATTGACTAGTGATAGAGAAGTGATTGACGCTAACCTGCGGGGACGGAGTCATATATCAGCCCGAATTTCGTATGATCCGGATCTGGATAGAGTGGATCATTAACGGTTCCCACAAGGCATTTGACAAAATCACGCCCGGCAAATAGTTTGCTCCCAACTATCCAGGGTCCGATCCGCCGGAACTGGCATCGGAACCCGCAAAGGACGCACATGAACACCATCTGCATAGACGGCAACACCCTCACTTTGGAGGATGTGGAGCGGGTCGCCCGGCAAAAAACACCGGTGGAGCTGAGCGAGGAAACGCAGGCCAAAGTCCAGAAATGCCGCGCTTACGTGGACAAGGTAATTGCCCGCGGCGATGTCGTTTACGGGCTGACCACAGGTTTTGGCAAATTCAGCACGGTGACCATTCCGCCCGAAAACATCAGCGAACTGCAGCTGAACCTGATCCGCAGCCACGCCACCAGCATCGGCCCCGCTTATAGCGTGGACCAGACGCGGGCGATCATGCTGCTGCGCGCCAATGTGCTGGCCAAGGGCTTTTCCGGGATCCGACTGGCAACCTTGCAGACCCTTGTGGACATGCTCAACAAGGGCGTCCATCCGGTTGTCCCGATGCGCGGTTCGGTGGGCGCCAGCGGCGATCTTTCCCCGCTTTCGCATCTAGCTCTGCCTCTGATCGGAGAGGGCGAGGCCGAATTTCAGGGCGGGATCTATTCCGGGGCCGAAGCTATGCGCAGGGCGGGGATCCAGCCTGCGCAACTGCAGGCCAAGGAAGGCCTGGCGCTGAACAACGGCACGCAGGTCATGACCGCGCTGGGAGTTTTGAGCTTGCTGGAAGCGGAACGCTTGTGCCAGCAAGCGGACATCAATGCCGCGGCCTCCATCGACGCTCTGCAGGGAACGCCTGCGGCCTTCGCGGAACTGGTGCACGCGTTGCGTCCGCATCCCGGGCAGCTTGCCTCGGCGGCCAATCTCCGCAATTTGCTGGAAGGCAGCCAACTGCGGGAATCGCACCGGGGTTGCGGCAACGTTCAGGACGCCTACAGTTTGCGCTGCACACCGCAAGTGCATGGAGCCGTGCGCGACGCCCTAGCCTACGTCCGCTCCGTTCTGGCCATTGAGCTCAATTCCGCCACGGACAATCCGCTGATCTTCCCGGATGCGGAACAGGTCATATCGGGCGGCAACTTCCACGGCGAACCGCTCGCCATTGCACTGGATACGCTGGCCATCGCGCTTTCCGAGCTGGCGTCGATATCCGAACGGCGCATGGAGCAGCTGCTCAATCCGGCTTTGAACCGCGGGCTCAATCCTTTTCTGGCCAAGCGTCCGGGCATCGATTCCGGCTATATGATCGTGCAACTCACAGCTGCTTCGCTGGTCTCGGAAAACAAAGTGTTGGCGCATCCTGCCAGTGTGGATTCCATCCCCACTTCCGCCAACCAGGAAGACCACGTGAGCATGGGCTCCGTTTCCGCCAACAAGCTGCTTCAGGTGCTGGAAAACGTGCGCGCGGTGCTGGCCATCGAACTGCTGACGGGCATGCAGGCGCTGGATCTGCGGGGCATTCCTTCGTCGCCGCCTCTGGAACGGGTCAAGGAACTTTTCCGGCAAAAAGTGCCCATGCTTCAGGAAGACCGCACGGCGTATCCGGACGTCGACGCCAGCGTGGAATTGCTCCGCTCGGGATCTTTGCTTGATGCCGTGATGGCCGCGGGCATAGATTTGTATTGACAGATTTGGGACTTTCCGCCAACCTGATAAAATGAAAAAATACCGCCTGCTCCTGCTGTTGCTGCCGTTGTTGGCCAGTTCCTGCGGGATCAACAACACCATGTACAATGCCCGCAAGTATTTTAAGGCAGGGCAGGAACGCGCTCTGAACGCCAATGGCCGTCCCAGCAGCCAGGCCGTGCAGGACTACACGAAAGCGATCCAGAAATGCGGGATTATCCTGAGCAACAAGAAGATCACCCGCAAAACCGACGACGCCCTGTTTTTGATGGCGCGCGCGCTTTATTACAAGGGCAACAGCGCGTTCCAGGCCAAGGACCAGTTTGAGGCGCTGATCAGAGGTTTTCCGGACAGCCCTTTCTACGGCGAGGCGCATATCTATCTGGCCAAGGTCTACCGGGACATCAACCAGAAGGAAGAGGCTCAGAACCTGCTGGAGCAGTTCCTGCTCAAAGGGGACCAGGCCAAACTGCATCCCCGAGCCTTGCTGACTCTGGCGGAGTTTGACATTGCCGACATGGACTACACGCAGGCGCAATTCTGGCTGGAAAAGATCATCACAGGCTATCCCAAAGCCCGCGAGTACCGCGACGCCTATCTGCTCTTCGGCAAAAACTACTATGTGCAAGAGGATTATGAATCGGCGCTGCGGGAATTCGACAAGATCACCCAAAGCCGCCTGATTCCCAAGCCCCTGAGGCTGGAAGCGCTGTACTACGCGGCTTTGAACCAGTATCACCTGGGCTCCTACGACCGCAGCTGGCGCAACGTGCAAAAGCTGCTCAACGACGAGGTCCGGCCCGAACGGATCTCCGAGATCCGGGTCTTGCAAAGCAGGCTGCTCATCGCCAGAGGGGAGTTTGAGGACGGCATCGCCGAGATCGGGGACATCAGCACAAGCTATCCCCGCACCCAAAGCTCCGCCGAAGCGCAATACTACTTGGGCGAGTATTATTTCCGGCAGGCGCACGACCTGGACCAGGCTTCCACGGCCTACACCCGCGTCCGTTCTGAGTTTCCCGGCTCCGAGCTGGCCGAGCAGGCTCAGAAAAAGACTACTGCCATCACCCAACTGAAAGCAAACACGGGCCTGGATCCCGAAACCAAACTGCAGGAGTTCGTGGACTACCATGTCTCGGCGGCGGAGAACTATCTGAGCGTGTTTGCCCTGCCGGATTCCGCGCTCACGATGTATCAACGCGTCATCGACAGCCGCGACACCTTGCAAGTTCGTTACGATACGCTGGGCGGACAATTGGCGGCGTGGCAGTTCGCAGCGGACTCGCTGAGCGCGCGGATCGATTCGCTGCCCGAGCCGGAAATCAGCGAATCCGTGGAACAGCCTGAGATTCTGGAAACCGAAGTGGAACCACCGGCAGATTCCAGCGCGGTTGCCGATACTTTGGATTTGGCTGAAACTGAGCAATCCGAGCCAGCGATTCCGGATAGCCTGGCTATCCCTGAGATCAAGGTGGAA
>DAHVPC010000072.1 GCA_027318475.1 Candidatus Cloacimonadota bacterium
CCCTCCCTTGTAGAACCTGCCATTCGGCAGGTTCTACAAGGGAGGGGGTGTGGGATTTCTAAAATTCAGTGCCGCTATCTAATGACCCGGGGTTCCGTTTACACCCCACCGGCCAACAAGTTGTCCGTTGGGGACCCCGTGCGCTACACCCCGGGCTATGTTATGTCGCATCCTCCGGGGCTTACCCACTCGATTTGAAAGAGAGCATAAAACCAGCACAGGCCGCTTGAACTCCAAACGCTTTGATGTTGCCTATCCTCCGGGCTTATCCACCTTTACCCATCTCAATCAAGAAAAAAGGGGCGGAGATATCTCCACCCCTGAATCACTGGTGTGATTTACCTTAGAAGGCTTTTTCCAGTTTGGCCATGTCCACCAGTTCGGCGATGGTTTTGAGCGGATCGGTGTTCTCGATATTCTCGCCCATGACCATGACGGTGATCTTGCTGCCCACCTGGATGTTCAGGGAGCCGCTGGATTCTTCCTTGTTGTATTCCTGGTTGCCGCTGTAGCCGTTGATCCGAATGGTTTTGCCGGCTCCGGCCATGCCCATGGCGCCGAACAGGTTGGCCATGCCCATCAGTCCGCCGGCCTGGCCCATGACGCCTCCGACCGTGATGGTGAGGGTGATTTCGCTGTCGTCCTTCTCATAGCTTCCGCTGGCGGAGATGGAGTTTCCGCCCAGGTTCATCGGCAGGGCTTGCTTATCGTCAAGTTTGAATCCGGCGGGGGCATCCGGGATGTACTTCAGCAGTTCTTCGGCCAGGATTTCGTTGATTTTGGCTAGGGCGAAATTGATCTCGTCCTGGGCCTTAATGTAGTCGCCTTTCTGGATGAGGGTTTTGGCCGTGTCCAGGCTTTGGATGGCTTCTTCGCCCTGATTTTGGGCAAAGAGGTTTAGCGCCAGCATCAGTAGCGCCGCGAGGATTAAAATCTTTCTCATGATCGAGCTCCTTATTGGGTTGTGTTTATCCTGCCAAACTGCGCGTTTCCCTTTCTCTGTCAAGGAAAAAGACGCAATCAGGGGAAATTGATCTGGATGTGCTTCACTTCGGGATACTTCTCCAGATGCTCGCGGATCTCTTCCGCCACGTTTTCGCGCCAGGTGTCGAAACTCTGCATGTTCATGTCGATCAGTACCTCGCCATCGGTGAAACCGACGTATTTGACCATCTTGAGGGTGACGATGTCTTCGCCGACCTGAGGATAGATGATCTTCTTCAGTTCCTCCACGATGGTATCCTTGCCGAAGTTGGGCACTTCTTTCAGGCCGTGGGCGATCTCGTAGTTGGAGATGGCGGTTTGCAGGGTGTCGGCGGCGAGCACGGAGCAATGGACTTTCACGGGCGGGAGGCCGTCCAGGGCTTCCATGGCGTCTTTCCAGGTGATCGCCTTGGCTTCGTCGAGGGTCTTGCCTTTCGCCAGATCGGTGATGATGGAGGCGGTGGCAATGTTCGAAGCGCAGCCGTAGGAAAGGAAACTGATGTCGTCGATGGTCTTTTTTTCCTCATCGACCTTGAGGTAAACGGTTACCTGGTCGCCGCAGGCCGGGCTTCCTTCCGTGGCCGTGGCATCCGGGTTTTCCATCTTGCCGACGTTGTGGGGGTGCATGAAGTGGTCGAGGACTTTTTGCGAGTATTGCATCTATTTCTCCAGATCTGTTTTGGTTTGGTAGAGCGGACTGCGGGCACGCAAGGCGGCCGCGATCTCCGCGAGTTTGGCCACCGTGAAGTCGATGTCCTCACGGGTGGTGTAGCGGGACAGGGTGAATTTAATGGAGCCATGGGACTGGATGTGGTTTTTGCCCATGGCCATGAGCACGTAGTTGGGCTTCAGGCCTTGCGAAGCGCAGGCGGAACCGGTGGCGACCGTGATCCCGTATTGGTCCAGCATCATGGTGATGGCCTCGCCTTCGATGTAGGCGATGGACACGTTGATGTTGTGGCAGGCGCGCTGTTCGCCGCGCGGGCCGTTCAGTTCGATGTCTGGGATGCTGGCTTCCAGGCGCTCCAGCAGGTAGTCGGAAAGACCGCGCAAGTGCCGGACCGTGGCGTCCAGATCGGCGAAGGTTAGTTCCACGGCCTTGGCGAAACCCGCCAGCAGGGCGATGCTGATACCGCCGTTTTGCAGCGGGTCGAAGCGGTTGACGCCGTGGATCAGAGGGGCGAGTTTGGTGCCTTGGCGCACGTAGAGGGCTCCGACGCCTTGCGGACCGTGGATCTTGTGCGCGGAAACGCTGAGGGTGTCCACCCCGAGTGCGTCCGCATCGAGCGGCAGTTTGCCATAGGCTTGTCCGGCGTCGGCATGGAAAAAGACCTTGTGGCCTGCCTTCGCCAGCACTTCCTTGTATTCCGCGATGGGCTGGATGGTGCCCACCACGTGATTGACGATCGTCGTCATGAACAATATGGTGTCCGGACGCAAGGCCGACTGAAGTTTGGCGGCGCTCACGAAGCCCTCGGAATCCGGCTCCAGATAGGTGACGGAGAAGCCCTGGTTCTCGAAATAAGCGGCATTGGTAAGCAGATCGGGGTAGTCCACCACGGAGACGATGAGGTGCCTGCCCTGGTTGGAATGGGCGCCCAGGATGCCTTTGATGGCGATGTTGTTGGCGAGGGTTCCGCCGGAAGTGAAATGGATCTCTTCAGGCGAGGCGTGCAGGGAGTCCGCGACCGTTTTGCGGAAGCCGGCCAGCGCCGCGTTGGTGGCTTCGCCGGTGCTGATGAAGGTGCCGGGAAACCAGAATTGGGAGTTGAAATAGGGCTGCATTGCCTCCACAACTTCCGGAGCGGTGGGAGTGGTCACACAGTTGTCCAGGTAGATCTTGCCGTTCATCGTTGTTCCTTGCCTTTGCTGGGGCCGAACTGGTCCAGGGTGTAGGTTTTATACAGGGCGCGCTGCTTTTCCGCCACATCGCCCAAGATCGACTTTATCCTGCACGATGCGCCCATGCAATGTTGTTTGTGCTCGGCGCAGCCTAGTTCCGGGGTGTGGTCTTCCACCGCCTCCAGAACGTCGTAGAGGCTGATCTGCGCCAGGGGCCGCTCCAGCGTGTAGCCGCCCTTGGAACCACTGCTGCTTACCACCAGGCCCGCTTTCTTGAGCGCGCTGAGCAGGTGCTCGACGTATTTCTTGGGCAGTTGCTGGCGCTCGCAGATGCTCTGGGCGGAAATGCTGCTTCCACCCATGTCGGCGATCTCCAGCAGAGCCCGCAAGGCGTATTCGGTGCGTGTATTGACGGCCATGTTCGTTCCTTTTTGCGTGTTGTCTTTAATATATAGTAATTTAATATGCTATACAGGCAAGGAAAAACTCCGGACAGACTCCGGGATTGACAGAAAAGCGCCCGCGGAGAAAATACACCCCAGGTGCAAGATGATCGAAGTAAATAAACTTTCCTGCTCATACGGCGCGGAACCCGTGCTGCGGGACCTGGACCTGAACCTGCCGGAAGCAGGTTTCACCGTGTTGGTGGGACCCAACGGCGCGGGCAAATCCACCCTGGTTTACGCTCTGCTGGGTTTCCTGAAAGCCCAATCCGGCGAGATCCGCCTCTTTGGCAAGCCGCTGCAGGAATTTAAGCGGCCGGAACTGGCGCGCCTGATCGCCTTTATCCCGCAGGAAAGCGTGTTCCAGTTCGATTACCCTGTGCGCGACATCGTGCTGATGGGCCGCTATCCCTATCTGGGCCTGATGCAGAGCTGGCTGCCTTCCGATTTCGCGGCCGTGGACCGGGTGTTGGAGCAACTGCAGTTGCAGGGCCTGGCGGATCGCTTCTATTCCCAGCTCAGCGGTGGGGAAAAGCAACGGGTGCTGATAGCGCGGGCTTTGGCGCAGGACACGCGCTATATCTTTCTGGACGAAACGCTTTCCCAACTGGACATCAACCACCAGATCGAGATCATGGGGATCCTAGGTGGGATCAGTAAAACCAGCGGCAAGGGCATCCTGCTGATCAGCCACAACCTCAATCTGGGCGCCAATTTCGGCGACTCGATGGTCTTTCTGGCCGGGGGAAGGATTTTGGGGCATGGCGCTCCGGAAACCATGATGCAGCCGGCGCTGCTGCAGCAACTCTTCGGATTGTCGCTGCAAACCTTGCGCAATCCTGCCAGCGGCGTGCCCAACCTGCTCTATCCCGGCAGAACATGAGCCGTTTCCTGCCGTTGGTTCTGGCATTGCTGTGCGCGCTGGCTTATGGCACCACCACGCGTTTTGGCAGGATCGTGGATACCCGGGGGCAAGGAATCGCCGGAGCGGTGGTTTCGGACGGACAGAGCCAGGTTTTCACCGCTCAGGACGGGTCTTTCTACTATTTCACCGGCTCCGATTCCATCAGCGTATCCCGCCTGGGTTACCAGCCGCGGCGCATCGCTTTTGCCGAGGTCGTCGCGCCCATCGTGCTGCAGCCCGAGCCGATTCTGCTGCCCACCGTGAAGGTCAGCGAAAGCGCCGTGGACTTCCTTGCCGCGCCTCCAGACCGCGTCGCCCTGCCCATCGATCCGGACCGGCATTACTATTCCGCCGGGGAAATCCTCAGCTCCACTCCGGCGATCCACAGCAACGACGTGCTGCTGAAGGGCGAGCGGCAAAGCGTTTCCATCCTGGGCAATCTGGCCCGGCACAGTTTAATCGTCCTTGACGGAGTGCCGCTGAATCCGGACGGAGAGAGTTTCGATCTCTCCCTGCTCGACGCGGACAACATCGCCTCCATCGAACTGGTCAAGAACAACGCCTCGGTTTACGGAGGCGGTTCGGCGATCGGCGGAGTGGTGCGGATCACGTCCAAACAGAGCTTACGGCGCAGCGGAACGCAGGTGTTGCTGGGCACGGAACTGGGCTCTTTCGGCTATGCCCGCACCAATCTGGCTTTCAGCGCCGCGCGTCCGGATTGGAGCCTGCGCCTGAGTTTGGGCAACCTGAGGACGCGCAACGATTTCCGCTACCAGGTGCCCGAATGGTGGGCCGCCGACAGCGTTGCCACACGGGAAAACAACGCCAAACGCCAGAACTCCCTCTCAGCCAGTTTTGCGCTGCGCAGCAGGTCCGCGTGGCTAATCCTGCAAACGGACTACACCGATTTCCGGCGCGAACTGCCCGGCACCGTGAACTTTTTGGATCTCTACCGCAACGCCTATCTGAGCGGCTACGCCAGCCGCAGCCACATTTCGCTCGACGCCTCGCTCTGGAACTGCGAGAGCCAGACCCTGGCCTGGTTCAATCTGGACCGCACGCTCTACAACAACACCACGGCGCCTTTGGCAGTCTACGTTTCCAAGTACCGGCAAAAGCTATCCGACCTGGGACTGCGCAGCAGTTTGAGCCGGGAATTTCCTCTGTCCGCAGGGCTGTCCGCCAACGCTGGAATCGCCGCGGAGGCAGGCCTCAGACGCTACCAGAACCTCAATCTGCTGCAGGCGGATGCCGATCTCGACCACCATTCCCGCTTTGCCAACGCGAGCGCCAAAAGCGGGCTGAGCCTGGATCGCGATTCCTTCACCTGGATCGCTTCAGGCGCTTTGCGCTTCGATTGGCAGGACAGCGAGGACAATCTCAGCTGGCGCCTGGAAAGCAGCGTGAAGCACGAAGGCTGGGTGGAAAGCACTTTGGGCGGCACCTGGGGCACTTCGTTTTCCCTGCCTTCACCCTACGACCTTTATTGGAAGGGCGATTCGCAGGCTTTGGGCAATCCCGATCTGGCCAGCGAGAGGTCAATGGGCTGGCAAGCCTGGCTGGCCAACGCCTACGGCCCCTGGTCGCTGAAAACCGCGTATCACAGCAACGAGATCCAAAACCTCATCCAATGGAGGCAGATCCAGATGTTCGGTAACGTTTGGAAACCAGTCAATATTGGCAAGGCGCGCATCCGCAACCTTGAAGTGGAAGCCGGCGTCCAAGCCCTGGACTGGCTGCGGTTTTCCGCTTCGCTGCTGCTCACCAAGGCCCAGGACCTGAGTTTGCCAACGGAATCAGGATTCGCGGAACTGATGTACACGCCCCGCAGGAGTTATGCCCTGCAAATGGATGTTTCCCGGGGGATCCTGCGCTTCTGGAGCAAATACAGCTACGCCGGCAGGCAATTCTCCACGCCCGACAATCTGGCGGACGCCCTGCCCGCCTACGCTTTGCTGGACGCTGGCCTTTCAGCCGTGCTAACTGTGCAGGATTGGAAACTCACTCCTCAAATCAGCGTCCACAACCTCCTCAACCACCGCTACGAAGTTTACGCCTACGTTCCCCAGCCCGGGATCTCCTTCTATGGCGGGATGAGCCTGCAACTGGCCGATTAACTCGGATTCCAGTGTCATGTTACCATTGCGCCGTCATTGCGCGATCATTACGGGTAAAGCCCGCAGTGAGCGCGCAATGACGGCGTAGTAGCATCATAGAAATGTCTGTCTCTGACTTGGAAACGAAATCTGGACGGGACATCTGAGCCCCGGAGGGCGCGACAGATCATAGCGGTGGGTGCGAGCGAACTGGGGTCCCCGCAAAGGAGCGCAGCGAGTTTGTGGGGTGGTAAGCGATGCCCCCCGAACCAATAACACGAAAACAGATATAGCCCCGGAGGGTGCGACACATTCGGATAACAGGCAAGCATCAGAATGATGATCATTACTAGCTGAGCAAGTTCTATCTATATCTGCCAGATCCTGCTAAAGAAAAGGTCCGTCAAATGTCTGTCGCACCCTCCGGGGCTTAAATGAGTAATTGGTACAACATTCCGGGGGGCATCGCTCCTTCGTCGCTCGCACCCACCGCTATGATCTGACGCGCCCTCCGGGGCTTACCCACTTGGTTTAAATAGAGCCAGAAATATTTGTCTCTAACCCGGGGTTCCGAAGACCACCCCGTCGCCATGCTCCGCATGACGCCGAGGACCCCGGTCGCTACACCCCGGGCTATGATCTGTCGCACCCTCCGGGGCTTACCTTTTCGTTTGAATGGGAAAATGGATTTGAATCGATCGCTCAGCCCTGCATTGCGAACGCGCGGCCGATCAAGGAGCAGGGGCGGGCTGGATGGGATCGCTGCCAGCGCGGCGCACCAGGATAGTGTCCGCGCCCAGTTCGCGCAGCAGTTTCAGCAGGCGCACGATCTCTGCGGTTTGCATTTCATCCTCCGCGGCGATCATAAAACCCAGAGGCTGCAGGGAAGCGTCCTGCAGGTGCAGTTTGGCCTGCTGGTCCTGCAGATCGCGCAGCGCTTTCTTCAGTCTGGCAGGTGATAAACTGGCGGCCGGCTCGTAATTGAGGGCGATGCTGCCGTCGCGTTTGAGGTTGATCCTGGCCAATTCGTTCTGGGTGAGATTTATCTGGTTATCGTGGCGAAGCAGCGCGGAACCGTCTTGCAAGGTGATGTTGGAAGCGGACTGGAGCGCGCTCAGCGCGGATGCGGACAGGGGAAAATCGTAAGCTCCGGCAAACTGGAGGATCAGGATTCTGCCCGGGCTTTCCTCCTCTTCGCCAGGCTGGGCCTGAGTTTGCGCTTCCGGCTGGTAGGGCGCTTGTTCCCGCACCCAGAGCGTGGCCTTGCTCTGCGCCTGGGCTTGTTGCTCAGTAGTCAAGCTGGCGGCGACATCCGGCAAGGCCTTGATGGCGTCCGGATCGCCGTAGGTGGCGGAAATCAGCAGCCAGGCATAGGCTTCCACCATGTTGCGGGCAACGCCCTCGCCGTTGAAGTAGCTCACTCCGAGGTTGAATTGGGCGCCGGGATGCCCTTTCTGCGCGGCGCGTTTGTACCAGGAATAAGCTTCCTTGGGATCGGGGTCCACGCCGCGCCCATCGTCGTAGCAAGTGCCCAGAAAGTATTGCGCCTCCACGTGCCCCAACACCGCCGCCAGATAATACCAGACCACCGCCTCCACTTCGTTTTTGTACACGCCGTAGCCGAAATCGTAGCACACGCCCAGTTCGAACTGCGCCTGCGCGTCGCCTTTCTGGGCGCGGTCGAGGAGGTCGAAGCTATAGGAAACCGCGTTCAGCGCGCCGCACAGCAGCACGCACGCCAAAACCAGGGCCAGCTTGAATTGGGCGTTCATCGGTGAGTTCCGGTCAGTTCGCGCATGATGGCGGCCAAGCCTTGTCAGGTTGGCGTCAATCCCAACCCTCAGCCTCACGCAAATTGAACTGCAACTGGACCTGGCGCACCATGGCGTCCAGGATCAATTCGCCGGTGTCGTAAACATCGAAGGGCTTGAAACCCAGATACTTGTCCCACTGCCCGGCAATGTAGTCGTGCGACACCACCCGGTAGATCCGGTCTCTGTCGAGTTTGACGCCGTTGACCGTGTAGCGGTTCTGCCAGGGCAGGTCGTCCTCGCCGTAGGAACCCGATTTGATGACCGTCGCGTCGTAGACCAGGCCGGCGGTCTCGCAGATGTCGTGGGGTTGGTCGATGGCGTGGCGGGCGTTCAGTTCGTCAAAGTAGATCAGGTCGCGGCCATAGCAGGAAAAGACCACCACAGTGTTGTTGAAGGGCAGAAGTTCAGCCATGTCGCCCAGAGTGACTGCTCCGGCAGGGATGCTTTTGCGGATGCCGCCGTTGTTGATGATGGCAAGGTCCGGTTTATAGAGATCCTGGTATTCGGCTTTGAGCGAGGCTGCAACCCAGCGCGAAACCGCTGTGGACCTGTATTTGTCCGGGTTCCAGTCTTCCGGAATGTGCCCCAAAAAGCGCCCCATTTCGGCGTTGATGCGCTCCGCCCTGCTTTCGATGTATTCCGCCAAAGGCGTGTCAAACGCGGCGGTCTGGCTTTGCAGTGGCAACATTGCCACCTTCAGGGAGGCGATCCGGTCGTCCTTTACGTCCATAATCGCTTTGCCCAGAAACGCAAGATGCGAGCCGCTGTAGAGCAGTTGGATGCCGTTCACCTGATAAGGCTGGTCGGCATAGATGTGGTCGTGGCCGCCGATGATGATGTCCACGCGGTCGTCGAGGCTCATGGCGAGTAGGCTGTCGGCCTCGAAACCCTGGTGGGAAAGCACCACGATGAGGTCTGTCTGCGGGTCCAACTCATCCAGATAGAGGTTGATGGCGGCTTCGGGAGGCAGAATGCGGACGCTGCTGACGTTCTGGGCTTTCACCTTTTCCGGCAGCAGTTCCAGCGTGATGCCCAAAACGCCGATGCGCAGGCCGTTCCGCTCCAGAATCGTGTAGGGCGCGCGTCCGACGCTTTTGCGCGTGGATTTATCCAGCAGGTTGGCGCTCACAAAGGGATAGTTCGCCAGTTTGACCAGATCGCGGGTGTTGGAATAACTGAAGTCGAATTCGTGGTTGCCGAAGGTGGCGGCATCGAGGCCGAGGCGGTTGAAAACCCCGACCACAGCGCCTCCGTGGATTCCCTCTTCAACCAGCGAACTGAAGATGGTGCCGGTCTGCTGGTCGCCGCTGTCCAGATAGATGCTGCGTTTTGCAGAAGCGCGCTCCCTGCTCAGGGTTTCCTCCAAAATAAGGTAGCCGCCGCGTTTTGTGCCAGGACTTGCGGAGTCCTCCTTGGCCTGGAAAACTCCGTGCGTGTCTCCGGTGTAAAAGATGGTGAGCGGTGTGGCGCACGCTGCAGCAAGCAGTCCCGCCAGACACAGCGCGAGTGGAATTCTTGGTTTCATGATCGATCTCCCGTAAGTAAAACCTCCGCCCGCTCCAAATCCTGCGGAGTATCCACGCCCAGGCCCTGATACTGAGTGGCGGCCATGCGGATCGGAATGCCGTTTTCCAGGGCGCGCAGTTGCTCCAGTTTCTCCGCCTGCTCCAGCGTTCCCACCGGCAAAGCCACAAACTGCAGCAAGGCCTGCTTTCTGTAGGCATAGACCCCAATGTGCCGCCAGTACTGGCCAAACGGCTCCTGATCGCGGTTGTGCGGAATGGCTGCGCGGGAAAAGTAGAGCGCGTTGGAATACCTGTCCACCACCACTTTAACCACGTTTGGATCACTCAATTGAGCGGCATCCGTCAATGAGGCCATCAGCGAGGCGAAGCGCACTTCCGGATCGTCAAAGAGGTCCAGCAGTGTGGACAGAGCGGCTCCGGTGATCAGAGGTTCGTCGCCCTGCACGTTGACTACGATGTCCGCGCCGTGCTTTCGCGCCACTTCCGCCACGCGGTCCGAACCGCTGGCATGATCAGAGCTGGTGAGTTCAGCGCGTCCCCCAAACTTGCGGACCGCTTCCGCGATAAGTTCTGAATCCGTGGCGACGATCACCGCGTCAAACAGGCCGGTGCCGTTTACCGCTTCCCAGACCCATTGGATGAGGGGTTTGCCGTTCAGGAGCGCCAGCGGTTTGCCCGGAAACCGAGTGCTGGCATAGCGCGCGGGTATGACTGCGAGGGCTTTCATTTGGCCTCCTGGGATTCCTTCTGCTGCTTGCGGAGCCAGATGAGCAGCGCCGCGGTATCGGAATAGTTGACGCCGGGGATGCGCATGGCCTGGCCAAGGTTGCGGGGCTTAATCCGCGCCAGTTTTTCCCGGGCTTCCATGGCGATGGAACCGATCGTGTGGTAGTCGATATCATCTTGCAGGGCAAGGTCTTCGGCGGACCTGAAACGCTCCATTTCCGCGCGGGCTCGGTTCAGATAGCCCTCGTACTTGATCTCCAGTTCGCAGCGCCGCGCTATATCCGGCGTGACGCCCGGACTGGGAACATAGCCATACTGACGCAGTTGGGAAAAAGATATGTCCGGCCGTTTGAGCAGCAGAGCCAGTTTGACTGATTCCTTGAGGCCGGGATGCGGGGCGGATTTCTCCGTGCGCAGGCGGTCCAATTCCCGTTCCTTGGTTTCCCGCATGGTTTGGAAGCGTTGCCAGCGGACCTCGGAAACCAGGCCCAGAGAGTGTCCCAGCGGCATCAAGCGCTCGTCGCAATTGTCCTGGCGTAGCAGCAAACGATGTTCCGCGCGCGAAGTGAACATTCGGTAGGGCTCGTTGGTGCCGCAGGTCACGAGGTCGTCGATGAGCACTCCGATGTAGGCTTGGGCGCGGTTCAGGACGGTTCCTTCCTTGCCTTCCAGGCTGAGGGTGGCGTTGATCCCCGCCATGATGCCTTGCGCCGCGGCCTCTTCGTAGCCCGAGGTTCCATTGATTTGTCCAGCCATGTACAAACCCTTTACGCGCCTGCATTCCAGTGTGGGCGCAATCTCCGAGGGATCCACGAAATCGTATTCGATGGCATAGGCGTGGCGCATCACGCGGACTTGTTCCAGGCCGGGAATGCTGCGCAGCACGGCTTCCTGAACGTCCGGAGGCAGCGAGGTGGAAACGCCGTTCACATAGCCCTCGTGCGTGTTCAGCCCTTCCGGCTCGATGAACACCTGATGGCTGTCCCGGGCTGGAAACTTCACCACTTTGTCCTCGATGGAGGGGCAATAGCGCGGTCCGATGCCCCTTATCACGCCGCTATAAAGGGCGGACTGGTGCAGGTTGGCGCGGATCAAGGCATGCGTTTGCGGCGTGGTGCGGGTTAAAAAACAGCTCATCCGGTTCGCCAAAACCACGTCCCGGTAGTAGGAAAAGCCCTCGGGATCGGGATCTCCGGGCTGTTCTTCCAAAGGGTTGTAATCCAGGCTGCGCAGGTCGATGCGCGGCGGAGTGCCGGTTTTGAACCTCGCCAGGCGCAAGCCCAAAGAAGCCAAACTGCCGGAAAGCGCTTCCGCGGAGGGTTCGCCGCTGCGCCCTCCGGAATAGGAAACCTGGCCAATGTGGATGAGCCCGCGCAGAAAGGTGCCCGTGGCCAGGATCACGCGCGGCGCGAAGTATTTCCTGCCGCTCAGTCCGCGCACTCCGCACACGACTCCATCCCTCACAAGCAGGTCGCTGATGGAATCTTCCTTGAGGCTCAGTTTGCTTTGGTCTTCCACGCTTTGGCGCATCAGGGCGGAATAGAGCTGGCGGTCGTTCTGGCTGCGGGGAGCCCAAACTGCGGGGCCTTTGCTGCGGTTGAGCATGCGGAAATGAATGCCGCTGCGGTCGGCCAAGTATCCGATCTCGCCGCCCAAAGCGTCGATTTCCCTGGCCAGATGGCCTTTGGCGGGGCCTCCGATGGAGGGGTTGCAGCTCATCCTGCCCAGGGATTCGATT
>DAHVPC010000073.1 GCA_027318475.1 Candidatus Cloacimonadota bacterium
CTTTGGAGCCCCATCGGGCCAGGGTTCTGGCGCCTGACGCCTCGCCCTATCTGATGCTCCGCGTGGACGGCGACGATGTAAAGTTCTGTTCCCATCTTGCCGCCCGGTGTGTGATCTGCGTGCCGGGAATTGGCTCTGAACGCTTTGGAGCCCCATCGGGCCAGGGTTCTGGCGCCTGACGCCTCGCCCTATCTGATGCTCCGCGTGGACGGCGACGATATAAAGTTCTGTTCCCATCTTGCCACACGGGGTGTGATCTGCGTGCCGGGCTCCGCTTTCGGGGATATCTCAGCCGGCTGGCTGCGCCTGAATTACGCCGTTCCGCTTGCGCAACTGGGCCAGGCTATGGACATCGTGTGTCATGAACTATCTCTTCACTAACGCGCGGATCTATCCCCAGGACCCGCCTGGAAGGATCGAATCCGACTCACTCCTGGTGTCCGCCGGCAAAATAGCCTGCCTGGGTTCCCTGGCGGATTGCCGCAGTGTGGCCAGCGCAGACTGCGAAGTCATCGATCTGGGCGGAAGGGCGCTGCTGCCTGCTTTCACCGATACCCACACCCATTTCACCGAATATGCCAAACAGAGTTTCCAACTCGATCTGAACGGCTGCCGGACCATGGCGGAAATATCACAGAGGATCGAGCGTTTCATCGCCAGCCAGACCGTGCTTCCGGACTGGATTCTGGGCGGCGGCTGGGATAAAAACAGCCTCGACGAACCCGGGAAGATCACCGCATCCTGGCTTGACCAATATTTCCCCCACACGCCCGTAGCCCTCTTCAGTAAAGACTATCACAGCCGCTGGTGCAACAGCGTCGCCTTGGACCAAGCCGGTTTCACAGCCTCCACGCCTGACCCCGCCGGCGGAAAGATCTTGCGCGATCCGGACGGCGTTCCCTCCGGAATCGTCACCGAGACTGCCTCCGAACTGCTGGAGAAGTACATCACCCAGCCCTCACAAGAGCGGCTCCAAGCGGCTTTGCGGGAAACCCTGCTGTCCCTCTACAACTACGGCCTCACCACCATCCACAGTATGGAATCCGAGTTTGGGGCCGGGCTCTTGCGGTCTTTGTCCGAAGAAGAGCACGCCCTGCGGATTTGCCGCCATTTCCCGCTGGAGGAATTGGACCACCACATCGAAAAGGGAAGCGTTTCCTACGCGGGGGGCGAGTGGTACCAGACGGGTGGAGTGAAGATCTTCGCCGATGGCTCCCTGGGCTCCCAAACCGCCGCCATCGATGCCCCCTACCCCGGCTCCGCCTACAACACAGGTATTCTGCGTTATTCCTCCGATGCGCTGCTCGAGCTAGCCGAGAAAGCCCACTCGCGGAGGATCGGCTGCGTGGTCCACGCCATTGGAAACATCGCCGTGGGTGCCGTGATCGAAGCCTTCCACCGCCTCCGCCAGCGCCATCCGGAATCCACTGTCCTCCAAAGGATAGAGCATCTCCAATCAATTCGCCCGCTAGACGTTGCAAAGCTCCTGGAAAGCCGCGCCTATTGCTCGCTCCAGCCGGTGCACTTGGCCAACGACATCCCCATGATCGAGGCGCTGTGGCCCTCTTTGCGCGCCCAGGCCTACAACTTTGGCACTCTCAGCCGAATGGGCATCCCGTTCGGGTTTGGTTCCGACACCCCCATCGAAACGCTCAACCCTTTCCATGGAATCTACAGCGCAGTTACGCGCAAGCAGGGCCTGGAACCAACAAATCCCGCCTGGCGTCCGGAAGAGCGGCTGAGCGCGCTGGAAGCCCTTCACGCCTACACTCTGGGAGCGGCGGGAGCCTCCCGTGCACAATCATACACCGGGTCGCTTATGCCGGGCAAACTTGCCGATCTCATCGTTCTGGAAGATTTCGAGCGCCTGCCGGAGACCTACTGGCTGGAAGCCAGTTCCCTGCTGACGATGTTGGGCGGCGACATCGTGCATAATCTGCTTTAATCAAAAATATACATACAAGGAGCCATCATGACTAAACTAGGTTTCGATTTCCCCGCCAACCCTCGCCGGACCTTCCTCTACGACCTCGAGGAGAACTGGTATCTGCCCCTGCTGGCCAAGCACAAGGGCCTCCCACTTCAAGCCATCAAACGTAGTAATTTCGGCGAATACGACATGGCCGTGAACTACCTCACATCCGTTCTGGATGAGGCCGCGGCGGTGAACACCCTCGCCATCTACAACATCGACCACATGGCCCAGCTTCGGTTTTGGGGCAAAGACGTTTCCGCGCTGCTCGACCGCGCCCTGGCCGGCAGAATGAGCGAAATGAAGGTCGGTTCCTGCAAATACACCCTCTTGCTCAACGACCGCGGCGGCGTCCAGGACGACATGATCCTGATGCGCCTCGCCGAAGAGGAATTCATCGCCGTGATCAACGCCGGACACGACATCACCGCCAGCGTGGAAGGTAACGAACTCATCGCCGACATCGACCGCATCATGAGCCAGGCTTTGCCTGGGGAAGACGTCTCCGCGCAGGATATTTCTGACACCCTCGTCAAGGTGGACATCCAGGGCCCGCTTTCCTACAAACTCATAAGGACCATCTTCGGCGAGGCCGTCCTGAAAAACCGCTTCCAGCTTGAAAAGAACATGAATTACTTCAGTTTCAACGAATTTGACCGCAACGGCGGACACTACCTCATCAGCCGGACCGGCTACACCAACCGTTGGGGTTGGGAGCTCTACCTGCCCGTCGCCAACGCCGCGGAAGATTTCCAGCGGATTGTAAGCCTGGCCTTGGAACTGGGCGGAATGCTGGTCGGATTGGGCGGACGCGACGAAAACCGGATCTCCGCCGGACCTTTCGGGCTTCCCCTGATGGGTAGCGAATACGATCCGCGCCACACGCCCATCAACGCTCCGCTCTTCGACGCCGCCGTCGACATGTCCAAGCCGGACTTCCTGGGCAAAGCGGCGCTCGAAACCGTGATTTCCGTCCATCCGCAGAAAGCGCTGATCATGTTCATCGCGGAAGGGATCGCCTCCCACCGCGGAGTTTACAAGGACGGCCAGCGCCTGGGCAGCGTCACCTCCAGTATCAACTCGCCGAACCTGAGTCTGGAAAAACGCCTCGCCATCGGCTCCACACGCAAGAACGTCACCGCCCCCGACGGCAACGCCGCCATCGGCCTCGCCTGGCTTTACGAACACCCCTTCGAGCGCGACGCCGAGGGAAAACCCCTTGCCGAACAGGACGGCGCCCCCATCCGGATTCCCGTCCAGTTCTATCGCGAGGATGAAGCGCACCAGCCCACCGGGACCCCCCTGAACGGCTATCTGACCATGGAGGGGGTCAGCCCCGCCACGGCTGGCAAGCCGCTCAAGAATATCGAGAACCTCTGAGCCAGGACGCCAGGAATTGTCGCCAGGTAGTTTCGCTTTCCAAAGCGACAACAGACCAGGAGGATTTCACGCAGGTCAACGCGGAGAAGAAAAGAAAGAACTCTGATCCCCATGATCGGCATGATAAGCATGATAAACATATCGGCAGTCCAAATTCAGGCAGATCATCAACATCATGCCATCAGCGTTCAATCTTTTTCTGCGCATATCTGTGGGAAACGTCCCTCCGATCCCCTCCAACCTTTTTTGCAGGATTTCCCGTCTGCCGGGTATTGATTGTAGAATCATTCATTCAGCAAGGAGGATGACATGAAACTGAAAGCGATAGCCCTGTTAAGTATGACCTTCATGGTCGGCTTGCTCAGCGCGCAGTACATGTTCGGCGCGTTCAAGATAGTCACCCAGCCCAGTGGCGCCGTCATTACCCTTACCGGCTCAAACCAGAACTTAGGCACCACGCCCAGCCAGGTCTTTCCCATTTTCCAGGACGAATACATGGAATACAGCAATGGCATTCCCGGCCGGGTCTTCTCGCTCACCATTTCCAAAAAAGGTTATCTCCCCTTCTACCAGGAGATCTTTGTCCCTTACAATGCCTACAACCAACACAGCGCTTTGAACAATCCCTCGGTCTTCCATTTCACCTTGCAAAAGCGCTACAAATCGTCCGCGAACTACTATTACCCACTGGATCCCAGGCCGCGCCACAAGAACTACTGGTTCAACTTCTTTTGTCCTCCGCCCCGGCCCTGGCATGGCAACAACGGCCCCAGCCATCACAATCCGCCTTACAATCCTCCCAGCGGTAATCATGGCGGGCAGGGCGGAAACAGCGGCAGCCACGGCGGAAGCGGCAGCCACGGCGGGAACGGCGGCAATGGCAACGGACAGGGCAATGATAATCCCCTGCCTCCTCCCGGAGGGGGACACGGAGGCCATCCGCGCCCCTAAGATCTGAGAAGTTTACCCTCGGATAGCACATGGGCAGTCATCCCGCGATAGCGCTTTGGCTGCCCTTTTTCATTATCTGAAGACGGATGGTTTTTTGGGGTCAGGGCTTTCTTTCTTGTAAAGCGGCCACGGCTTCTTCCAGGACGGAGGTCTGCCTGTCCAACGCCGCAGCCAGTTCTTCCAGCCTGAGCGCGTAGATGGACTCGATCTTTTTGGACATCAGGGCGAATTGGCCGTTGATCATCTCGGCCAGTTCCTGCTTTCTCTTTCTGGGCAGATACACGCCGAAAAACCAGATCGCGGCGATCAGCAGCAACAGCGAAACTCCGGCCGTCACAAAAAGCATGGTTGTCATCTGCCTGATCAGCGGCTGGATCATCTCATCGGATAACAGTGAAGACAGCTCCTTGTCCAGGGCTCCCAATTCAAACATTATCGCTCCTTAGTAATCTCGTTCTGGATTCCTACTCCGGCGAGGTCTTGCTCCAAGGCGGAAAACGCGGATCTGAGCCGCTCTTCGGCGTTGGCGAAATCATCCTTGTCCCGCACCCAGATCGGCTGACCGTAAAGCACTTTGATACGGGAAAACGGTTTGGGTAGGCGGAAACGGTCCCAGGTATTGAACACCCATTCCCTGTCGCAACCGGCGGCGATCGGAACGATGGGAATCCCAGCCAGAAACGCCACCTGGAAGATCCCCGGCTGGATGGTACCAACAGGACCCTTGGGACCGTCGGGCGTGATGGCGACGCAGCGTTCGCGGCCCAGGCGGACCAGTTCTTTCAGCGCCTGCGCTCCTCCCCGCGTGGTTGAGCCGCGGATGGGGATGTAGCCCAGTTCCCCCAGGGGCCCGGCGATCAATTCTCCGTCCTGGGAAGAAGAGACCAGCACCGCCGCGCCGGAATTCATGCGCTGCAGCGTGAGGATCAGCAGATTGCGGTGCCAGAACGCGTACACGCAGCGGTAAGAGTTTTCCGGCTGTCCGCTGACTTCGATCCGTACGGCTTTTTTGAGCAGCCGCAGGAAGCAGGCGGCGGCTTTCTTTTCCAGCCAGAAGGCGGCTTTATGCATCGATCTTGAGGAGGCCGCGCACCAGTTTCAGCATCTCCAGGCTGGTCTGTTTGCCACCCAGGATGGATCTCAGCTTGCGCAGTTCCTGGCGTATGGAGTTCATCCGGGCAGGATCTGTCAGAATGCTCTGCGCCCGGCTTTGGATGTTGGCGGCGTTGAATTCGTCCTGGATCAGTTCCGGCAGAAGGTCTTGATCCAGCACGATGTTGGGCAGTCCGATGCGTTGGATGCGCACTACGCGGCGGCCGATCAGATAGGAGAGGGGGGAGGTTTTGTAGCCGATGAGCAGCGGGGTTCCGATGTAGGCTGCTTCGAGCGTTGCCGTGCCTGAGGTGCTGATCAGGAACTCGCAGTATTTCATCATCTCATAGCGATAGCCATCGATGATCCTCGCGTGTGGCAAGCCCGCGGCTGCCAGGATTTCCATGAAGAGGGGGTGCGATATGGTGAGCGCTTTGGAAAACAGAAGTTCATACTTGCCGGGATCGAATCCGGAAGCGGCTTCCAACATCACAGGGAGCATGCGCCTGACCTCGCCGTTCCGGCTGCCCGGCAAAAAGCCCAGCCATTGTTTGGCGGGGTCCAGTCCATAAAAAGCGGCGAATTGCCCGCGGTCCAGTTCAAAGCTCACTTCCTCAGCGATGGGATGGCCAACGTAGGTGGCGGAAACGTTGTGGATATCCAACATTTCCTGCTCGAACGGCAGGATGCATGCCACCTGGCGGACGCTGGCCCGCAGTTTGAACACCCGGTTGTGCTTCCAGGCCCAGAATTGCGGGCAGATGTAGTAGAGCACGGGGATGCGCTGGTTGTCGGCGATATTCGCGACACGCAGATTTAGGCCGGGATAATCCACCAGGATCGCCAGATCAGGCTGTTCTTGCGCAAAAAACTTCTTCAGCTGGCGCTCCACCTTCAGGAAGAACAGGGCGTCTTTCAGCACGTCGGAGAAGCCCATGACGTTGAAGCGGGCGAAGGGGAAGAGGGTTTGCAAGCCCTCCGCCTGCATCCGTGAGCCGCCGATGCCCACGTGGCGCAATCCGGGCAGGGCTGTATTGAGGCAGCGCATCACCAGGCTGGCGTGGAGGTCGCCGGAGTTTTCGCCCACCAGCCAGAAGATCGTCCATTCCTGCCGCGCCATGCTTTTCACCCCAGGATCGAGGTTCCCAACACAGTGATGGCGGTGACCGCCGTGGCGGCAAGCAGCACGCCTATGAAGATCCAGAGCAGTGATTTCGCCAGAGGCAGATTGAAGAATTTCGCCACCAGTGCGCCAGTCCAGGCACCGGTTCCCGGCAGGGGTATGCCCACAAAGATCGCCAGGCCCAACTCCTCGTAACGTTCCACCACTTTGCCCCGGTTGTTGGTCCGCTTTTGCAGCCACTGGCTGAACTTTAAACCCCAAGGGTGCTTGCTGATCAGGGCCAGGAACCAGTCCAAACCGAGCAGGATGAAGGGGATGGGAAACATGTTCCCCGCGATGGAGATCAGCGCCGCTTCCTGCCACGACATGCCCAAAACCGCCATCGCCACTGGAATCGCGCCCCGCAGCTCGATCAGCGGTACCATGGAGATTAGAAAAACAATCAACCAGGGGCTCACACCCCGCGCCTTGAGTGAAGCTGCGGTCCGCTCCCCCAAAGAGGTTCCGCTCAGCGCGCCCGCTGCCACAAGCAGGATCAATGTAAATGCCAGGATCTTGGTTGGGAAACTCAATCTAACTCCCCATCAGTCATTTTTTCGCAAGAAACCAAGTTGCGCGGGCGGCGGAATTTGACAAGGGGAAATTGGAGAGGTGTCTGCAGAACGAAAAAAGTATGAGGTGTCTGGCGCCATCCGGACTATACTATCAAACATAAATATCACCGCATATACAGGATGTATAATGGCACAGAAAGAAGAATTGCTAAGATCGATCAAAAAGGCCATGCAAGGCGAAATGGACAGCGTCACGCTCTACGCCAACGCCGCAGCCCATTCACAGGACCCCGAGGTGCGGGAGTTTTTCAGCGCCCGTCGGGAGGAAGAGCGCCGGCATTACAACTATCTGCTCAAGTATTACCAGGAAATAGCCCAGGACAAATGTCCCCCGGAAGAAGAACTGGCCGCGCTCCAGCAGCCAAATTTGCACCCCATGTTCTCCGCCGCTTTCGTGCAGCGCATCGGGGCGGACCAATATCTCTTTTCCGCGATCTCCACGGCCCTGCTGTTGGAAAAGGACGCTTTCGAGCACTACCACAAATGCTCTCTGCTAACGGATAACATCACACTGCAATCATTCTTCGGGCTGCTTGAGAAGTGGGAGATCCGGCATTACGACGAACTTCTGGGCATCCAGAAGGACGCTGAGATCTATTACTGGGAGCAGAACAACTTCGAACCGTTCTGACCGGCATCAGTTTCAGCAGGCGGATAACTGCGCCAGAACCTGCAGGCTGCGTAGTTTCAGGTCGCGGTTGAAGTGGGCCTGGTAGTAATCCTCGAATAACTGGTTGAGCTGCTGCGTTGCGATGCTATCGGGCTTGAGCCTGCCAAGGTAGTTGCCGATTCCGGGCAGAAGCTGGAGGATCCTGGCGCTGAGAGGGCTGAGGGCGGTCAGTCTGTCCTGATCGGGCAGAGACTCGCAGCAAGCGGAGCAGACCAGGCGGGCGGAACCCTTTTCATAGGCTGCATAATGCTCCGGGCTCTGCTGGCAAAGAGCGCAGGGGGTGGCGGAAAAGGGTATTCCCAGCAGAGTGAACACCCGCAGCAGGAAACGCCACCAAACCAGCATCACGCTGCCTTCCACGCCGGGCAGGTATTCCAGCCAGGTTTGCAGCAGTTTGTAATAAACCGGGGCTTCCTCGGTGGGGATGATCAGTTTGGAGTACAATTCCACCGCGCACTGAGCGGCAGCCCATTTTTGCACCGACTGGGAGAAATCGTGCTCCGCCGACAGGCTAAAATCGCCCAGCAGGTACACCCCCCCCGCCACTGGTTCATAGAGATTGAATTCGTACTCAGACAGGACCGCGAGCAAATCCTGTTCCTGCTTTTTGCGGATGCCCTTGGCAAGCACGGACACCATGCCCCGCTGGCGTCCAAACACATGCAGGATCAAGCTGCTTTCGCTGTATTGGCTGATCTTGCACAGCACGCCCTGCTCGCTCACCCGGGCTTTCATAGCTGCAATTCCGCCCTCACGGTCCGCAGATCCTTGGGCTCGGCGAAAACGGTGCGGTGGCTGGTGTAGGTCACAAAACCGGGAGCGCTCTTATGCGGTTTGCGCACG
This sequence comes from Candidatus Cloacimonadota bacterium, assembly GCA_027318475.1. Classification (GTDB taxonomy): domain Bacteria; phylum Cloacimonadota; class Cloacimonadia; order Cloacimonadales; family Cloacimonadaceae; genus Syntrophosphaera. The sequence goes on from DAHVPC010000073.1 coordinate 8,646, forward strand.
AAGCGCAGCTGGGTGTAATCCACGGGGACGTTTTGGGAGAAGCGTGCCTTGCTATACCAGGCCGCCAGGCTGCAGCAGATGCCAATCAAAGCTTCGTCGGGAGCCGTTTTGCGGAAGCAGCGCAGCAGGATGTGGGAGCCGTGGTAGATGCGGGTATGGAACCACCAATCGTGCGGCCTGCCCAGTTGGGTGGTGATGAAGTCGTTTTCCCTGGCCTTGCGTCCGATCACGATCTCAAAATCCTCGTTCAGCCGCAGTTTCAGGAGTTTATCCAGCAGCTCCAGTTTCCGGCCCAGGTTCGCCACGCCTTTCACGCCTGGCAGTTCAACAAATTCGCCCTGCTCCAGCCGCGCCAGGATGTTTTCCAGATTTCCGACGGCCGCCTCGGTCTGCGCGATGTTCTGGCGGATGATCTCTCCGCCCCGCTTGGCTTTCTGGTACTTCTTGAGGTAGAATTGCAGGTTTTGTTGCGCTGATTTGTCCGCGAGTAGGGGTATCTCGATGTCCGCCAGTGCCGGATCGTAGTAGTTCACTGCTGTCAGGGACGTTTGCCCTCTGGCGATCTCGGTCAGATGCTGTTTCAGGGTCTCCGCGCAGACGCGCCAATACTCGGTTTTATCGGCGTCTCGCAGTTCGGCTTGCTGTTTCTTGAGCTTCTGCCTGGTTTTCTTGAGTTCACGTTCCCAAAGCGTCCGCGAATTGCGGATCCGTTCCTCCTCCACAGAGGCCAGGATCACGTGCTGATAGTGGTTTTGCAGGTAGGTGTTGAAGCTGTCGCACTCGATCGTCCCACCGGCCTTGCCCGTTTCCAGTATGAGGGGCAGGGCAAGTTCGGAGCGAACAGCCTGAAATGTCGTTTGGGCCGCTTGATAGGGCAGCCGGGGCAGGATCTGGCGGGCGGGGTTATCCGCGTAGGAATACTTGCGCAGGGCGTCGATCACTGTCAGTTGGTCATCCTGGACGGCAAGGATGACGTTGGGTTTGGGCGGTGTGAATTCGGCAATGATCAGATACCTTCGCCGCTCTTGATAGATATCCGTTTGGTCGAAGCCGAAGCGGATCACGCGGTCGTTTTCGGCGATCTCGATGGAGTCCAGGACCGCGTGGGTGAGTTGCGGCCACAGGGATTCTTCTTCTGGTCCGGCTTCCCAATCCTGCGTCCAGAAAGGATAGGCGTCGCGGCTTCCCGCCACCAGGATCAGGTCGCGTTTGGAACTGAACCTCACGCGCACCAAGTCTCCGGTGGAACGCACGCTTTCCACTTTCAGTCCGGTTCCGCCGGATTCCTCCGTCCATGCCTGTAATATCGAATATTTCATCATCCCACGCTTTTTGCTTGACAGCAAAGTCGCCAATCTAAAATCGGAGTCAGTTAAATCCAAGCCCATAAGGAGTCAAGCATGAAAGCTACATCCTGGATCATACCGGTTATCCTCGCGATCCTCGCCATAGTCCTGGGCGTTTTATTTATGAACGCCTCAAACCGCACCAAAGGATTGGAGAAAAGCAAGGAAGAACTGCAGAAGTTATATGACGAATCCACCACCACCCTCAGCGAAATCCAAAGCAGCCTTGATGCGATCGACAGGGATCTTTTGGGAACCATCGGAACGGACAGCGAACTCCCTGAAGGAACTCCAGAAGAGCGGCGCGCCAGTATCATCAGTTCCCTTTCCAATGCCCGCACCAAGATCGAGGAGTACAAAAAACAAATCAAGGACCTGGAAGGCAGGCTTGCCTCCAGCAGCGGCCAGCTCGCCGGCATCCAAAGCATCGTGAACAAACTCAAGGCCTCGGTCGCCGATAAGGAAAAGATCGTCAAAGAACTGGAGGGCCGCCTCTCCAATCTCTCTTCCACGCTGGAAACCGAACGCCAGCTCTCCCAGGCCGAGATCAGCCTGCGCGAAGCCCTCATCAAAGACAAGGAAACCGTGATCACCAACCAGTCCATCGAAGCCAACCGCATGTATTATGTGGTGGGCACCCGCAAGCAATTGCTGGATAGCGGCGTCATCGACCGCAAGGGCGGCATTCTCGGCATCGGCAAGGTGTCCACCGTCAAGGACGTCGATCTCACCAAGTTCACCGAGTTCAACCTCCTCGACACCACCACCTTGAACTTCCCCGTCACCAAGAAGGGCTATGCCATCCTCTCCAACCACGTCGCGGCTTCCTACAGCGTGGCAAAAAACGGCGACCAGTACGTTCTCACCGTCGTGGATCAGGACCTCTTCAGAAAGCAGAAAGTGCTGGTGATCGAACTAAAGTAAACCTTCAAACCACTATATACAGAAACGGCTGCTTTTCAAGGGCGGCCGTTCTTTTTTGCTCAGATGGGTTGTACGAGAGGCCGATGTAAGTATCCAGACGCCGGTCATCGATTTTCTCCAACAATGATCTCCGACAATTGTGCCAGGTGCGAAATCACCCTCCGTGCTTGCGCCGGGGCCTCAGTCCTGATGACAATTCGCCCAATACAGCCCTAATCTTGTTGGGGATGTATTGGGCGAGTTAACATTGGTTGGAATCGCCTGACCTGAGGAAGTGGTGTTCTTAGGCGCACTGTCAAACCTTCCGTCCTACGACATCCGGGCTTGGTCATCGGGATAGATCAGGTTTGCGCATCCGAAGGGAAAGATATCGGGAAAAGAGCAGGGATAAGTGGATAAATGGAAATTTGGGTAGGGCCTGGCGTAGTTTCACGTCTAACGCTTAACTCTTAACTTTAACCTCTCCGCTTGTCTTTCACGATTTTGTTCGCGGCGAGTTTTCCAGTGAGTATGGACATCGGCACGCCAGCCGGACTGTAAGCCCATTGTCCTGCCTGGTAAACGTCCGGCAGCGGCGTCAGCACAGCGCGATCCGCGATCTGGATCCTGTTGATGACCGGCATTTCTTTCTGAAACGCCCAACCCACGATCGCACCTTCGGAACTGGCTATGCGCTTGTGAATGCTGAGCGGCGTATGGGAAAAACGGGCACTTACCTTGTCCTTGAGCAGGGGATAGACCGATTCCACCAGCACTGCGATCACCCGGTCCTCGATGCTGCTCACAAACTCCTCCAGCCAGCCCGCTGACTGCACTTTGTGGAAGAGTTCGTACTGGGCCAGGAAACTGACGATGAGCCCGGTTTTTCCGGGCGGGGCCAGCGCCGGGTCTTTCAAGCCGGGAATCGAGATCTCGAATGTGTTCAGGGCGA
>DAHVPC010000074.1 GCA_027318475.1 Candidatus Cloacimonadota bacterium
CTTTGGACGAGGACCTTTTACCTGTCATCGACAAGGACAAATGCGTGGGCTGCTCGCTGTGCACCAAACTATGTTTCGCCGGAGCGCTGCATATGGCGGAATAGCCGTCCTTTCCGCTTCGCCCCGATCTGCTGAGCCCCTGCCGGAGCAACGGGGTTGCCCCAGCCGGGAGGGTGGACTTCCAAGTTACGCGAGCGCCAGGGCACGGACAGATTCAACCTCCCTGCAGCCGGTTATCATTGCGCCATCATTGCGCGCTCATTGCGCGCTTTGCCCGTATTGAGCGCGCAGTGACCCCGCAGTGATAACGGGCACCGGCCGGTATTTGCGCTTGACAGGCCGGGTGATTCTTGCCAACTGGGAAAAAGTCCGGATCAATCAATCCAAGAGGTGCCATATGAGCCGTCCCGTGATCGGTATCAGCATGAACTACATGAAGTTGGGGTCATACCACCAATTCCATATCCGCGACACCTATATCGACGCCCTCTATAACAACGGCGCCTTGCCTTTACTCATCCCCTGCCTCGAAGATACAGACTGCCTGCGGGATTATCTGGGCAAAGCCGGCGCGCTGGTCATCATTGGCGGCCTGGATTACCCGCCCAGCCTGTATGGCGAGGAACTGCGCCCCGAAACTGAATTGGCCTGGGACCGGCGCGTGAAAGGGGATTACGCCCTGCTGGAAACGGCGCTGGCAATGAAGATCCCGGTTCTGGGCATCTGCGCCGGCATGCAACTGCTGAATATCTATTTCGGCGGCAAGCTGATCCAGCATATCCCTGAACTGGACGCCCACTTCGGCGAAAAGTATCATCCGGTGAGGATTTTGGGCGGGCGCTGGCTGCCGGAGATCTTTGGCAAGGATGAAATTCTGGTGAACTCCAACCATCATCAGGGAGTGAATCCGGACTACATCGGCAAGGGGCTGAAGGTCGTGGCGATAGCGGAAGATGGCATGGTCGAGGCGCTGGAATACGAATCCGAGCAGATGGTCTTGGGCATCCAGTGGCATCCGGAAAGGATCAAGGATCCGGAGGTAAGCAAGCCGCATTTCGCGTGGCTGAACCATCTGGTCGGAGCGAGTCTGACTGGCCGAATTTAGCCTTGACAGGAATTCCGCACATTATTGAGTGTTGGCAGGGAGGAAGAAATGAAGCCACTCTTGGTTTTGATGCTTGTATTACTGACTGCGGCGTTGGCTGCGGTACCCGGTTATCTGAACTTCGAACTGCAACTGACGAATGTGATCGTCTATCCGCCTTGGGTTGACGTGCTGGGCGTGCTGACCATCACCAACAACGGCACTGACGATTGGGTATTTCAAAGCATTTACGCGCACATGGCCGAGATCCACATCGACGGACAGCACGGCTCGATCGGTTGGTATGACTGGCCTTTCTATCTGTGTCTGCCACCCAAGGAAAGCGTCACAATCGACGTTTTGGGCGAGAATTCCAATCTGGCGCCGGGAGTGCACACCGCGCAGGCCTATCTGTTCTATTCGCCATCCAGCCAGGAAGCGGTGGGCAACATCGTGAACTTTTCACCCGACCAGGTGCTGGACGAGGTGGCAGATCTGAACTGGATCCTGCAAACGAACGAGATCGGAGCGGATTACGTTTCCGCGACGCTGACAGCCGCCAATCCCAGCGACTATCTCTGGAAAAGGCAGTTTCCCTACTTCACGGTCACCAGTCTGGGCTTTGACGGCCAGATCCCCCAAAATCCCGGCGATCCCGATCCCCATTTCGAAGTAATCGGCCCCCATAACCACAAAACTTTCGACCTGCTGCATTTCGCCGACGCGCCTTTTACCAACGGATACCACAGCGTTCAGGCTTATGCCTATGTCTCCGATTCGTGGCCGGTGGCAGTGGGCGAACCTGTGGTTTTCCAAGTGGGATCGGCTTTAGAGGACGAAAGCGCGCCAGCCCTGACTCTGCAGATCAGCCCCAATCCGCTGCGCGACGACTCCCTACTTACACTATTCAGCCCCCAGAAAACAAGCCTGGAACTCTCGGTTTACAATCTGAGGGGCCAGCGGATACTGAGCAAAACGGGTTTGCAGGCGCGCTCAGGCCGGAATGACTGGCCGCTGAATTCTATATTGGAAGAGCGTTTGCCGGCTGGAATCCACCTGCTGAAAGTCTCTGGCTCCGGGTTTTCGACGACGGTCAAGGTTTTTCAGGTAAATTAGTTCCAATCGCCCGTCAGGACTGCTTTTTGCCGGGATTCGAGGAGTGACTGGCTTTAGAGCAGAATATGCCGCTCCGTCTGCAATTACCGCAACCGCCTGTTGCGCAGGATCACTGGCGCCTGGCCTTTCCGTCAGTCAGCAGTACCCTCCTGGCTGCAACGCTCTGGTTCAGGATATGACAATTCGCTTGACGAAAGCACAGCACTCAGGATAAGGTATTTTTTCAGTACAAAATGACAGGTGGATAGAACATGCGCAAGACCATCATCGCCGGAAACTGGAAGATGAACAAGGATGCCAGCGAAACGGAAGAATTCTGCGTGGAACTGGGACTCTATCTGGGCCGGCACAACGAGGACAGGGTGCTGCCGCTCATTGCTCCGGGCTTTCCCTTTTTAACCCGGGCGTTGGAAATCCTGAGCGGGCTTCCGGCTGCCGTTGCGGCCCAAGACGTGAGTTCCCACGCCGCAGGAGCCTACACGGGCGAAGTGGCCGCGGACCAACTGCGTTCCCTGGGCCTCAGCCACTGCATCGTCGGGCATAGTGAGCGCCGCCAGTACCACAGCGAAACCGACGCCGAGATCCGCGCCAAATTGCTGCAACTGAAGAAAAGCGGCCTCATTCCGATCGTCTGTGTGGGCGAATCCCTCGCCCAGCGCGAAAATGGCGAGACGGAGCAGGTGGTCCTGGCCCAGATGAGCGGCTGTTTTGAGCAGGTGGATTTGGAAACCGGACGGGAAGTGGTGGTCGCCTATGAGCCAGTGTGGGCCATCGGCACAGGCAAAACGGCGACGGCGGAGCAGGCGCAGGAAGTCCATGGAATCATCCGGGACTGGCTTCTGCAGCGTTATGGCGCCGATATCGCGGGCAGGATTTCCATTCTCTATGGCGGCAGCGTCAAGCCGGGCAATTTAGCGGAATTGCTGCAGCAGCCGGATATCGACGGCGGGTTGATCGGCGGCGCTTCGCTGCAGATAGCGGATTTCTGCGCCATGCTGGACACCGCTGTGCAGGTCGTGCGCGGCGATTCCGAATGTTGAAACTTGGTGAGAGAATCTGATGATAGACCTTAAATACATACGCAGCAACCCGGAGCAAGTGCGCCAGGCCATCCGCAACAAGAACGAGAAGGCCGATCTGGACGCCCTGCTGGAACTGGACGAAACCCGGCGCAAACTGCAGTTCGACTTCGACAACCTGAAAGCGGAGCAGAACAAGGTATCCCAAACCATCGCCCAGAAAAAGAAAAACGGCGAGGATGCCTCAGAATTGCTGCAGGAAATGGGCACCGTGGCTGAGCGCCTCAAAGCCATCAATGCCGAACTCAGCGCAGCCAATACCCAGTTGGACGCGCTGCTGCTCACTATACCCAATCTTCCCCATCCGGGAGTTCCGGTGGGCCGGGATGAAACAGCCAACAAACAGGTGAAAACCTGGGGCGAGCCCCCCGCCTTCGATTTTGAGCCCGCCGACCATCTTGCCCTAGCCGATAAAAACCAGCTGCTTGATCTGACCCGGGGCGCTAAGATCAGCGGCTCCGGCTTTCCCATCTACACGGGTTTCGGCGCCAGGCTGGAACGCGCCGTCATCAACTTTATGCTGGAACTGCACCAGCAGCGGCATGGCTACGCCGAACTGGCGGTCCCCGTGCTGGTCAACCGCAGGACCATGACGGGCACCGGCCAACTGCCCAAGCTGGAAGCGGATATGTACCGCGTGGATGAGGACGACCTGTTCCTGATCCCGACTGCTGAAGTGCCGATGACGAACATCTACGCCGACGAAGTGCTCACCCTGGCCCAACTTCCGCTGAAGTACGTGGCCTACACGCCCTGTTTCCGCCGCGAAGCCGGCTCCTACGGCAAGGACACCAAGGGGCTGCAGCGCCTGCACCAATTCAACAAGGTGGAGATGGTCCGCTTCGTGGAACCCGCCACATCGTACGCAGTGCTGGAGGAAATGCTGCAGGACGCCGAGGACATCCTGCAAGCGCTAGGCCTGCATTACAGGGTGGTGGAACTCTGCACCGGCGACCTCAGCTTCGCCTCCGCCAAGACCTACGATATCGAGGTTTGGGCTCCGGGCGCGCGGAAATATCTGGAGGTCTCTTCCGTGAGCAACTTCGAGGATTTCCAGGCCCGGCGGGCCAACATCCGCTACCGGGATAAAGAGGGCAAGGTGGCCTTCCTGCATACCTTGAACGGTTCGGGAGTAGCCACGCCCAGGCTGATGATCGCTCTTTGGGAAACTTATCAAACGGCTGGCCTCGGTTTACGCCTGCCATCCGTCCTGGAACCCTTTCTGAACCAGGCCGTCCCTGGGCCAGATGGAGTTTCCGGGCTAGCAACCAATAGCTGAAGTGGGGATTATGACACAGGATATGGGAATCTTCGACCTGCTCTACGTTTTGGCCAAACGCAGGTCTTTCGTGATCGCGTTTACCTTGTTGGCTGCCATGGGGGCAATTGTTTACGCCCTGGTGGTGGACAAATATTGGGTATCCAAGGCCGTGATCGTCCCGATCGCCGACAACAACGCTTTGAGCGGACTGGATACCGGAATGCTGGGCATGGTTACCAGCGGCTTGTTGGGCGGCACGCAGTCCGATCCCGCCGTGGAATTCGTGAGCATCATGCAGAGCCGGACCTTCCGGGAAAAGGTGATCGACAAGTTCAACCTGATACCCTATTTCAAACTGGAAAAGAAGCCCCGCGACATAGCCCGCGAATTGGCCGTATATGAGCTGGCGCACGGAGTCACGCGCATCAACACCGACCCGGAAAGCAAACTGATCACCATCCGCGTGGAAACCAGGGACAAACTCATGTCCCGGGACATCGCCCGATTTTACATTGACGAACTGCAGAGTTACTTGAAGACCAACCGGGGCAGCAAGAGCAGGCTGCAGCGGCAGTTTCTGGAAGGCCAGGTGAACAGCACCAAGGCCGAGATCGACTCTTTGGCGGTGGCGGTCAAGGATTTCCAGACCAGAAACCGCACCATCGGCTTGGACGAGCAGACGACCGCACTGGTGGAACTATACAGCCAGAACATCTCGGAATACTACAAATCCGATATCGAATATGAAGTGGCCAAAACGCAGTACGGAGCCGATTCCCCCATTCTGGAAGAACTGGCCCGGCGCCGCAACATCCTGGCGGGGAAGATCCGGGAACTGGAAAACAGCAATTCCGCGCTGGTGCCCAAGTATATGCCGCAGATCGACCGCATCCCAGGCCTGGCCTTGCAATTCGCCCAGCTGAAACTGAACCTGGAGATCAAGCAGAAAGTTTACGAGTACCTTTATCCGCAATACGAACTGGCCAAACTGGAAGAACTGCGCGACATGCCCAGTTTCGACATCATGGACAGCCCTTCCCTGGCCGGAATGCGTTCCAAACCGCGCCGCGCCATACTAGTGGCTGTGGCGACCTTCGCGGCTTTCCTGCTGGCCTGCCTGCTGGCCGTCGTGCTGGAAAACCTGAAAGTAATCCACAAGGATAAGGTCGACCGCATCAGAAGCGCTTTCCAGAGAAAAAGGGCAGGCAAGGACCAGACTTAGCCTTGAACAGGCCGCTGCTGCTCCGGATACTGCTGGCGGGACTGGCAGTCTATACCCTGGTGGAGTTCTACCCGTTCAGTTTAAGCCTGTATTTTATCCCGCATTATGTGATGGCGCTGCTCTGCCTAGTGTTCCTGGCCCTGTATCCGGGCACCCGGATCGTGGGCGCCTGGAACCTCAAGCCGGCGCTGTTTCTGGTGTTCTGGCTGGCTTTCAACCTGGCGTCCTATGTGTGGGCCAGGGACAATGTGGAGGTGCTGCGCTACTCCCTGTGGATATTGCGCTATCTGGTGCTGTTCCTCATCTACAGCAAGGTCTTCACGCATGAGAAATACCTTAGGAACTTCGAATGGTTCCTGTTCGGCATCGTGATCCTCTATGTGGCCACAGCGATCTGGGAAATGGTCAGCTTCCAGCATTTGGGCGTCTCCAAGCACTTCGGCGAGTTCAGTTATGTGCCCACGGGACCCTTTTACGGCGAGAACCATCTGGCCGCCTACCTGCTGCTGTTTTCACCCTTCCTACTGTTCATGCCCAAATTCGCCAAACCCCGGGGCTGGGCTTACCTGAGCGCGTTTATCGTCCTGGCCGTGGTGGTGATCATGACCGTGCAGGGAGCCCGGATCGCCATGCTGGCCATCGGCGCGTTCCTGCTCTGGTTCTTTCTGGCTCAAATCACCTGGCGGCGCAAGTTTGTGCTGGCGGCCATCCTGGCCTTGCTTTTCACGGGAGTCTATCTGAGATTTAAGACGGAGATCCGCTTCATCTCACAGATCCTGAGCTACCAGACCCAGACTTTGGGCAGCGAACGCAGTTCGATCTATATGAGTTCCATCCAGATCAGGCAGCAACTGCTCAAAGAAGCCTTCGACCTGGCTGCGCGGACAGGTTTTCTGGGTGCGGGAGGCGGCAATTTCGAGCCCCAGATGCGCTCCGAAGCGGTTTACCGCACCGGCGGAATCGTCAATCCCCACAACTTCCTGATGGAACTTTTCGGCAACTGGGGCATCGTGGTACTGGGCGCGTTCGTTTATCTGTACCTGCACTGGGCGCTGGGCCTCTGGCGCTTGTATCGCCGAACAAAAGGCAAGGAACGCACCCGCTACCTGATGTACCTGGTCTCCCTGCTGCTCTTTTTGCCGGCTTCGATCCTGCCCAGCACCATCCGCTGGCAATACTTCGTCTGGATCTATTTCGCCGCGGTGAACGCCGCGCTGCATACCAAACCCAGCCTCCAGGAGGTGGACGCATGAAAGAATTTCAAAGACTGGTGGAACTCATAGCCCAACTGCGTGATCCGCTTTCCGGATGCCCCTGGGACGTGAAGCAGACAGCGGAAAGCCTGATCCCGAACTTCATCGAGGAACTCTACGAAGCCGTGGAGGCCATCGAGGAAGGCGACAGCGAATCCCTGCGCGAAGAACTGGGCGACCTGCTGCTGCACGTGGTGTTTCAAGCCAGGATCGCCGAAGAGGAAGGGCAGTTCAACATTGCCGCGGTTTTGAACCAGATCTCGGAAAAACTGGTGCGCCGCCATCCCCATGTGTTCGGCAACCAGATCCTGAACGACGCGGACGCCGTCAAACTGAACTGGGAGCGCCTGAAGAAAAAGGAAAAGACCAGCCGGAGCAGCGTCCTGGAAGGCATTCCGCGCGCTTTGCCCGGCCTCATCTACGCCCAGCGCACCCAGGAAAAAGCCGCCTCGGTAGGCTTCGATTGGCCGGATATCGAGCCCATCATGGCCAAACTCGCCGAGGAAGAGTCCGAGTTCAACGAAGCCCTTACCACCGGAGATGCGGCCCTCATCCGCGAAGAACTGGGCGACATGCTTTTCACCCTGGTCAACCTCGCCCGCAAACTCCACATCGACGCGGAAGGAGCGCTCAAGGCCACCACGCGTAAATTCCGCCAACGCTTCCAATACATCGAAGAACACTATCAACGCAACGGAGCCGACATCCATGAAGCAAGCCTCGAAGAACTTGACGCCGTCTGGGATCTCGCGAAAAAAGACCAATAACTTCAAATCCCTGCGCATCTACCTGGTCGCCGGATCTTTGCTGATCTTCATCCTGTTTGCCGTGTACACCCAGTTCCTGATCCAGAACGCCAAACGCGAGCAGGAATACGTGCCGCGCATCTTTGCCCAGTACATTGCCTATACGGACGGCTATCTGCGCCAGGCGGAAAGGTTCACCCAGTTGCTGGGCGAACTCAGCACCAAGCACTTTGAATCGGCGCAGCAATTCAATTACGAGGAGGCGATCAGCTCTTACATCCTCTTCGAATTCATGCCCAAAAACCCCATTCCCATCATCGTGACCGACAGCAACCTCGATCCCCAGTTCTGGAACCAGGTCGGCGTCGCTCCGGACAGCAGTTACGCGGAGCTCTCCGCGGCGTCCAAACTGCGCCTGAAATCCCTGCTCCCCCAGATGAACCGCAGCGAGATCAAGGTCGGGGACGAGGTCGCCAGCTACGTCTATTACGCGCGCCCAACTTCCCTGCAGGAATTCATCAAGAATATCGACTACTCCGTAGTGGTCACCGACCGCGCCAAGGTCCCCCTCTATTGGCGCAACATGAATATCTCAGAATCCCTCACCTGGCCTGAGGTCGGGCCCCAGGAACAAGCCAAACTCAAGACCGAACTCGCGGACATGTATGAGGTTCCTTTGGGCAGGGATTCACAGCAGCTGGGCTACATCTATTTCACCGCGCCCAAATCGCTCTCCCGCATCAGGTCACTCCTCTATCTGGAGCTCGGCCTGGCCCTGCTGCTCATAGCCTTCAGCACCTACGGCCTCTTTCTCATCCACCGCACCGAAAAGGACACCCTGTGGATCGGCCTAGCCAAGGAAACCGCCCATCAGTTTGGCACCCCCATCACTTCGCTGATGGGCTGGATCGACCTGCTGCGCGAATCGCCGCCGGATAGCGAGGTCCGCACCGACCTGAACAAGGTCATCGACTACATGACCACCGACCTGAACCAACTGAAGGTCATCTCTTCGCGTTTCGGAAAGGTGGGCTCACAAACCAAGCTGCGCCCCACGGAACTCCATGCCGTACTGGAAGAGACCGTGGAGTATTTCCGCGACCGCCTGCCTCATCTGGGCTCGCGCATCGACATCTTCCTCATCTCCAAACTTCAGGGCGTCCAGGTCTTGCTGGATACGGAACTGTTCAAATGGACCCTGGAAAACCTGATCAAGAACTGCGTGGACGCCATGACGGGCAAGGGCGGAAACATCATCGTGACCGCCACGTCCAAGGATAAATACGCCTATGTGCATATCCGCGACGAAGGCAAAGGCATCCCCCACTCCCAATGGAAAAAGATCTTCGATCCCGGCGTCACCACGAAAACACGCGGTTGGGGACTGGGATTAAGCCTGGCCAAGCGCATCATCGAGGAATACCACCGGGGCCATATCCGCGTGCTGGAAAGCACTGTGGGCGAAGGCACCACCTTCGAGATCAAACTCCACACCGACCATATCAAATAGGAGACACCATGCAAAACCTGCTCACCGCTGCTCAAATGAAGGCCCTCGATGCCCGCGCCATCAAGGAATTCGGCCTGCCTTCCCGCATCCTGATGGAAAACGCCGGCAAAGAATGCGCCGGAATCATCCTTGCGCATTACCCGGAACGCCTGCAGGGCGAGATCTGCGTCCTTTGCGGCACCGGCAACAATGGCGGCGACGGAGCCGTGATCGCGCGCTGGCTGAGCGAAATGGGGCTCGATGTGGGCATCCTGGTCCTTGGCAAGGGAACTCTCAGCCCCGATGCCAAGGCCAACCTGGAACTCTGCCAGGCCCTGGACATCCCTGTGCAGCGGATCTCCGGAGCCGACATCCTCCTGGCGGAACAGCTCATCGCCGATTCCTCGCTGCTGGTCGATGCCCTGTTTGGCACGGGTTTCAGTGGCGAGCCAGACGCCGCGTCCTCCGAACTCTTCGACCTGGTCAACTCCGCTGCCGATTTCATCGTCTCCGTGGACATCCCTTCCGGCTTGAACGCCGATACTGGATACTGCGTGAACGCTATCTATGCCGACGCCACGATTGCCATCGACTCCTTGAAACTGGGACATATCCTGGGTTTGGGACGCGAGGTTTGCGGGGTTTTGCACCTGGCGAACATTGGCATACCCAGGCACTACTACTCCGCTCTGGATACGGTGAAACTCTTTACGGAGAGCGATTTCTTCCCTCCGGTACGCCATCCGCACTGGCACAAGAACGATTTCGGCAAGGTCTATGTCTTCGGCGGCATTCCAGGCTACACCGGAGCCTCGGTCATGGCCGCCCATGCCGCTTTGCGCGCAGGCTGCGGCTACGTTTACGTGCTGCACCGCATCGAACTGATGGCGGTGTACGCCCTCAAACTCACCGAAGCTCTCTCCCTGGCCATCCCCGAAACGAAATCCGGTCTGCCTGACTCCAAAACCTTGCTCCACCTGCTGTCCGATGCTTCCGCGGTGCTGATCGGACCAGGATTGGGGCGCGACGACTATTCGCTCAAACTGCTGGAAACCACGCTCAAAAACGTCAAGGTGCCCCTGGTGGTGGATGCCGACGGGATCAACCTCATCGCCGAAAACCCCGCCCTGCTCAAATACATTGCCCGGCCCAACGTCTTACTCACACCGCATTGGGGCGAATTTGCCCGTCTGGCCGGCATCGACAAGGACATGCTGGAACAGGATTGCCTGGCTCCCTTGCTTGAATTTACGGCGCAATACAAGGCGCGGATCCTGCTCAAAAGCCACTTCAGCGTCTATCACGACGCAAGCCGCACCTGGGTCAATGTCTCTGGCAACGATGGCTTGGCTACAGGTGGCAGCGGCGACGTCCTGGCTGGCATCATCGCCTCATTCCTGGCCCAGGGCCTGGAAATTCCCGATGCCGCGGTCAACGCTTCCTACCTTCTGGGCAAAACCGCGGAAGACCTGGCCGAACTGCGCGGAACCGCTTCCATTCTGCCCACCGACATCATCGAAGAACTCTTCGTTGAACCCGAGCAAGCGGACGAATGAGCGGGGGAGTCAAGCTGTTGGGGGCTGTGACCCTGCTGCTTCTGGCAGCATCCTGCCGGGGTTCCAGCGCCGATTCGCTGGACAAGAAAGATCAAGGAGACACCATGCATAAACTGGCAACCCTGAATACGCCCATCTTCTGGGCGGAAGGGCATCCCGGCAAACTGAACCGCGACGAGTGGGAAATCCGGGTTTCGGGTGCCTGCGATGAACCGCAAACATTCACCTGGCAGGAACTCCTCGCCCTGCCTCAAACCGAAGCCGATGGCCGTTTGACGAGCGTCACCAGATGGTCGGTGCGGGGCATCTGGAAAGGCGTCGCGCTCTCCACAATCCTGCGCGAAGTGGGCATGCAGCCCTCCTGCAAATACCTCCGTTTTTGGTCGGTGGGCGAAGTGTATGACACTTCCATTCCCTTGGAAACCGCGCTGCGCGAAAAGTCCATCCTCGCCCACAGCTTCGACGACGAATACCTCACCGAGGACTA
>DAHVPC010000075.1 GCA_027318475.1 Candidatus Cloacimonadota bacterium
CCTGAGATGGTTAGCCGAATGTCTGCCGCACCCTACGGGGCTTAAAGGTGTTGTCGGTATTTAATTCCGGGGGGCTTCGCTCCTGCGTCGCTCGCACCCACCGCTATGATCTGTCACACCCTCCGGGGCTTACCTACTCGATTTGAAAGAGAGCCGTAAGAACATGTGGTTAGAACATGCGGTAACAAACTGCCAAACAATCTATTACGAATAAAAAAGACCAGCCTTGATCCTGTTCAGGCCAAGGCTGGTCCGATAAATTGCCTGCAGGTGGCCTCACCGCCTCAGGCCTTCATGTATCACACGAACTGATGATCAGGAAGGGCTTCTAGCGGGCCATCAGTGCGGGAATTTGGTGTTGATCAATAATCAGCGATGAAGTAGTAGTAGTCCCAATCGTAATAGGCGCTTACGGTGTGGTTCTCGTCCAACTCCCAGATGTACATCTCCCAATCCGGGTCGTACTCGTAGTCGTCGCCGTGCCAGGAACTAATGAAGTCCACGACCATTGCTTCGATGTCATCATCATCCTGGGGAATGTAGTAAACGGTCCAGCCATTCAGGGTGTCGTCTTCCCCGCTGAAGCTGAGTTCGATGCTTTCCACCAGGTCGCCGCCATCGGACACAACCACGGTGTCCAGAGAATCGCTGACCACACTGAATCCCTTGTCTTCGAGATTGGCGAGCGCGTCTTCTTTTGTATCGCCGTAACTGAGTTCAAAAAGGCCGGTCTGGGCACCAAGAGCCGCTGCCAGGCCCACTATGAGAAGTATCAAATATATTCTACGCATTCCATTTTCTCCTTTGTTACTTCTAAATATAGCCCAAACGCCACTCCCGGGCAAGAGGATTTGCCTGAATAAAGCAGTAAGCCGTGATATGCATCAGAAGCCCCAATACTCGTCCTCATCATCTTCATCATTGGAATAGTCTCTTTCGGTTTCATAATTCAACCACAAGAAACCCGTGCCGGAGTCATATTTTGCAGTGAGGATGTGTTTTCCACCCAGAATCCAGGTCCCTTCACGGTGCTCCTGGTTGGCGTCGTCAGTGGTGGAACCGGGGCCATGGAGATCGGTCAAGGCTTGCCACAGATTTGCTTCCAAGTCGGGATTATCCCTCACGGGGAAACGAATCAACCAATCGGAGAGAATGTCCTCGGTATCCAAAAACATCAGATCCACCTCTACGCCATTGAGCGTATCTCCCTCAATCGGAACCAGATACAGGGAGTAGCCGTAGTCGAGGCTGATTCTGAATCCCTGCTCTTCAAGGGTGGCGATTGATTCCTCACGGGTGGCGCCAAAACTAAGATCGAATATGCTGGCTTGACCTGAAAGAAATGCAGCCAGAAAGAGCATAATAAAAAGAAAGTATACGTTTTTCATGATGTGATCTCCACGACTTTTTATACTGAATATAATAAGAGAAGCGAGCCCGGAGGCAAGATGATTATGGCTGCGTTCTTGACTCGATTCCTGAAGTGATCTGGATCAGTTCTGCCAGGATGGAAATCGCGATCTCATAGGGCGTCTGTGATCCTATGGGCAGGCCGACAGGGGCGTGAACCCGCTCCAGATCGTCGCTGGAGAAGCCTTTGGCGCGCAGTGATTCCAGCGTGGCGGAGACTTTTTTGGCGCTGCCGATCATGCCCAGATAGCGGCAGGGCTTGCCCAGGCATTGTTCCAAAGCATGCTGGTCGTGGGTGTGGCCGTGGGTCATGATCACGATCAGGGCGGAGGGACCAAAGCGCAAAATCCGGTCCAGATCGCTAAAATCGCTGAAGGCCTTGTCCGAACAGATGTCGGCGGGGATATCGGCCAGGATATCCCGGCGGTTGTCGATCAGGCGGGCATGAAAGCCGCAAAGCCCCGCCAGATGCGCCAAAGCCCGTCCGCAATGGCCGGCACCGACGATCTGGAGAAGTTGGGGCGGAATGAGCGGTTCGATGAACAGGGTCACTTTCCCACCGCAGATCATGGATGTGGGAAGCTCGTTTTCCAAACCGGCACCATCGCCTTGCTCCGTAAGCGCGTAGCTTTGCAGGATGGGCTGTTCCGGCTGCTCGGAACGGATCCGCTGGATAAGCAGGTGTTCCAGTTCGCCGCCGCCCAGATTGCCATGTACCTTTTGGGTAAGCGGGACCAGCATCTTCATGCCCGGTTTGGCTGGAGTCGAGCCTTCAGTGGTGACGATCGTGACCTGCCAGAGGATTTCACCCCGTTCCACGCAGGAAGCCAGGATCTGGTAATAACCGGGAGTGGCCATAATTGATCCCATCAGGCCGGAACCTGGCTGGCGCAAACGATGTGGTACGCGCCCACGGACAAGGCCACGGCTACGTTCAGGGAGTTTTTCCAGCCCAGGGTTGGCAACGCGATGATAGAATCGCAAAGCGCTAAAATCCCGGGTGAAATTCCCCAACTTTCATTGCCCACAAGGATGGCCAGAGGCAATTCAAACGCGCTCTGATACAGCGACACGGCCTCCGGCGAGGTTTCCAGCGCGCAGACCTGGTAACCCTCAGAACGCGCCTGGGCAATGGCTTCTTCAGTAGCGTCAAAATGCCGCCAGTCTACATATTCGCAGGTGCCCCGGGCCGTTTTCGCCAGGGCGGGGTTAGCGGGAACGGGCGTGACGCCGCAGAGCCAGACCGCCTGTAAACCGAGGCATTCGGCGGTGCGGAAGATGGAACCCACGTTGAACGCGGAGCGCAGGTTGTCCAGGATCACCAGCACCTGGCGGGACCTTGACAAGAGACGCGGATCGGCAGGCCGGGGACCGTCGAATTGGCGGAGAACCAGCTGGGTATCCTTGAGATTCAGGCCCAGGCTGGCTTTGTAGCGCGCGAGGGACTCGGAAAGCTGGCGCGGTTCACTTGCGGAATCCAGTTCCAGGCACAATTGGATGGCGTTTTGGGGCGCTGAGCCGTCCATCCATTCGAGGCAGTCTTTCAGCTGCGCGATCAGTTGCAGCAAGCGTTCCCGGTCGTTCAGAACCTCATCCAGAGCCAAGGCCAGTTTGTTGAGAGTTTTGATTTGGGAGTCAGGTGAAAGAGCCAGGAATTTGGCGCGGCTGTAAGAATGAAGGGGCTTCATTTATGCAGGATCTGGATCAATTTGGCGGCAGTGAGCAGGTTTTCGGCGATGAAATCGGGCTGGTATTCCCAATCGGCCAGGCCGTACATCATTTCGCCGGCGCCTTCTCCGGTGAGCAGCAAAATGGTTTTCAAGCCCGCTTTCCTGCCAAACTCCACATCGGTCTTGCGGTCGCCGATCATCCAGGAACGCCCGGCGTCGAAGGAATGCTTTCTGCGGGCGCGTTCATACATGCCGATGCCGGGTTTGCGGTCTTTGTGGTGGATGTTGTAGGGCGGCACGGTGCCTGCGGCGAAATAGGGCGAAAAATAGACGCCGGTGAGCCGCACTTTTTGCGCGGCGAGCAATCTGTGCATGCGGGCGTGCACCTTGTTCAAGGCCGGAATATCGAACAGCCCTCTGGCGATGCCGGATTGGTTGGTGACCACGAAGAGCAGGAAACCGAGTTTTTGCAGCAGGCGCAAAGCTTCGCCAGTCCAGGGATACAGCGAGTAGATCGAGGGATCGGAGACGTATCCGTAGCGATCCGGGCTGATGCAGCCGTCCCGGTCCAGGAAAACGGCGGGCTTAGTACCTTTTCGAGTCACGGGTTTGGAACCTCAGGGCATCGGGCAGAGTTGTGTTGAACAGCGCCACGCGGTACTCCCAAAATTCGTTGCGGCGGGTGTAACTGATATCCAGTTTCCAGCAATGCAGGTCACGGCTGATACCCAGCGTCTGGGTGATCAACTCGCCTGTTTTGAGGTCGAAGTAAGTGCCATAGTTCAGAGCCCAGTTGGAAGTCACTTTCAGCGAGGCGTCCAGGCGCAGGTTGTGCGAATTAGCGTCCAGGATGCTTCTGCTGGCGTAGATGTTGTGCGCCAGGGAGAGTTTCCAGTTTTCGCGGGATCCCGCTTCGGTCAGCGCTTCCGCCCTGATCTGAAGGCTGTCCGCGCTATCATAGGGTTCAAAGACCCGGTTTTTGGGTTGGGCGAAATAATTGGAGTAAGGCGCGGATCCGCTCAGGATCAGAGCTTGGGTGAAATACTGGCTGGACGGCTTCCAATCGTTCCAGCGCAGCGCGTAGGGATCGTGGCTGAGGCTGAATTGTGAGCTGTAGCCCAGCGAAATCTTATCCAGGTTGAACTTGGTTTTGGGGAGCTTGAAGCTGCCCAGGTTGAAGTTGCCCGGCCGGAATGCCAGCGTATGGGAAAGCGCACCGAAAGGCGTTTCCTCTTTCAGGAGATTGGCGGAAACGCGTGATGTGAAGGAAAACAGATCGTTGATCTTGGTGCCGTTCTGGCCGTATTTGATCTGCCATTTCTGATCCAGAGCCAGGCTGAGATTGGCCGCTTCTTCCGATCTGCTGAGCCCCACTCCGCCGAAAGAATAGAACCGTGCGTTTTCGGATTGGTCCGGGTTGTAGCTCAGGCCGGCAGAGGGCGTCAGGATGTGGCGGACGGATTTCAGCCAGCCCTTGCGGTAGTTGTGGATGCCGTAAATGTTGAAACTGGCGTTGGTATAGGCTCGGTAGTCGTTGCCCCGCACCAGTTTGTGGCCATCTTGATCCCGGTCGAACCAGCCTTCGTTGTAGTTCAGGCCATGCTGCCAATTCAGCCAGCCCTTTAGCGACCAATTGTAGGAGAGGCCGAGGCTGTGGCGCAGGCCCAGATTGTGCCGGGTCAGCCAGGCGGTGGAATCGGCGGGGTCGGGAACGTTGTTCCAGATGAGATCCTGGAAGGAGCGTCCGGGGCCGTTGAGCGAGCCGGTGTGATCGAGCCTGACGCTGTAGTTGTAGTTCAAATTGCTCCACCAGGCATCGGAGCCGCGCTCCGCTTTGCTGAACAGTTCGTAAAGCGGCCGGCTGGGCAGCGAAAAAGAGGCGGAGGGCAGGCTGATTGTCGCGCGGTCGTTGATCAGGTCCTGAGTGTACACCGCGCCCACGTTGAGGTAGGAACTCAGCAGCGGTTTGCGGAACGACACGGAAGAAGAAACGCTTTGCGCCAGGCTTTCATCCAGGAGGTCGCTGCTTTCCCAGATCCGCTTGTTGCTCACGAAATCCAGGCTGACGTCGAAGGTGGCTTTTTCCCCCAGTTCCTGATGGTGGTTGGCGCGCAAAGACCAGTCGTTATAGGTCTGCGAGCCCGAGATCTTTTTCTGGAAGGCGGCGTCCAGAGAGCCGGAGAGTTGGTAGCGCTGGATGTAATCCAGATTCATCCGGCCTTTCCAGCCTGTGCGTTCCTGCAGATCGAGGCTCAGGATAAGGTCGGCGTAATCCTTGTAGGGATAATACCAGGAGATTCCTCTTAGGAACTTGCCGTCCACGCTGTTGTAGCCGGGCTCGGGGATCAGGAAGCCGGGGTGGCGGCCCCGCTTGATCGGCACCACGATGTAGGGGAAATAGAAGACCGGAAGGTGGTTCACATATACCAGCACGGGCTTGCCCACGATCTTGTCGCCGCGGTAGATCCTCAGTTTGGAGGCGGAAAACCAGAAATCGGGATCGGCGTGGTCGCAGGTGGTGAAACTGCCGTTGTCCACATCGTAGATATCGTCGTCGATCTTGCGGATCCGGGCGCCGCTGTAATAACCCTGTTCCAGCCTGCTGGAGCCGTCGTTCATGATTCCCGTCTGAGAGTCGATGTCGTAGGCGACGTCGCTACCGATCAGGATCTGCTCGCCGTCGCGCATCACGGTATCGCCGTCGCTGTAGGCGCGTTTGGCTTTCAAATCCACCCGCAGGGAATCGCTATCGATCTGGAACTGCTGGTAAGTCACGCTGGTATTGCCGATCAGGGTGATCTGCTCGCCGGACTGGCTGTAAGTGACCTTGTCCGCGGTGTAGGAAAGCGAGTCTTCGGTCGCCGGTTCCGCTACCAGAGTGTCCGGCGTGGCTGTCTGGGACCACAGCGATGACAGGCATCCGAGCGCCAGCAAACCCGGCAGGAAGAGGAGTTTTTTCATTCCCTCAGGGAAGATCCTCAAAGAGGTCATATTCATCGCGGGAATTTGGCGTGAAGGGATTTTCCAGGTCGTAACCCACGCAGAGCACAAACACATCGTTCACATTGGTAGCCAGCAAAGGCGAGGGCAGGATGCGGTGGATCGCTTTCAGCGCGGTGAAACTGTCGTAGTTCTTTTTGGCTTCGCTGGTGTTGATCCCGGCGCCCAGTAGTTCCTTGCGGCTGTTGGAATCGACGCTGGCGCCTCCGCTGCCGCTGATATTGTCGCAGCCGTCGGTCGCGAAGCAAAACAGGGCCGTGTTGGGGTGTTTGGCCAGCACGTTCACCAGGGAAAGCGCCAGATGGCTGCAGCGGCCGCCATTTCCAGGACCGCTGACCTTGAGTGGCGTTTCGCCGCCAAACACGCTCACAAAGGGAGGCCTGAGCCGAAAGTGCGGTGAATGGGCTTTGCGCAAGATCTCCTTGAGAACGTCAGCGAAGGCGGCTACGGAGCTGTTGAGGAAAGCCTCTTCGTAGTGCGCCTTGAAGCCCTGCTGCTTGAGGTCGGAAGCCAGCTGCGAGCAGAACAAGCGATTATCTGCCACGATCCGGTAGTTCACTTGCTGCTTGGGGAGCTCAAAGCGCCAGCCATGAGGGATCTTCTTTCCGGGTAAGGCGGGCGTGAACGGTCCGGAGCCCAAGACCGCGGGATCGTTGCCCTCAACATCCGACACGGCGAAGATCCGCACCTGTTTGGATTTCACCATTTGGAGCGCTTTGCCGCCCTTGAGCAAGGAATGCGCCGAGCGTTCCCGGTTCATTTCCGCGATGGATTTTCCGCTTTTCAGGAGTTGTTTTTGGATCTCGCTCAAACCAGCCAGATCCAAGCCCTTGGGAAGTTGTTCAAAGAGCGCGGAAGACCCTCCGGAGATCAGGATGAGCAGGTCGTCTTTGGCAGGAATCCCGCGCAGCCAGTTCACGATCTGAGCGCTGGCAGCCAGGCCGTGTTCATCGGGCAGGGGGTGTCCGGCCTCCAGTATCTTCAGGCCCGGCAGTTCCCCCAAGCTGTGGTGATGCTTGGTCAGCACGAATCCATCGTAAGCGATGCCCCGCAGGGCCAACTGGGCGATGCTCAGGGAAGCCATTTTCCAGGCCGCCTTGCCCAGCGCCAATACGCGCACCTGCGGACTGAAACGCTCCGACGCCAATAGGCGCTGCAATTCCGGATACTGGCAAAACCTGTGCATGAGCTGGATATAGGTTTGGTAGAGCAGGTGCTGGAGATTGTCCAAAAACACTCCCAATTCCAATTTTTATCATCTAAAATCCGGGTTTGGATTTAGTCAAGTCCATTTTTGCAAACGCCTCCCAGACCGCTTGGCCCGCCACACCCTAACTGTGACCCATTCCCTTTTCAGCGCTGGCTGAGAATAAAAATCCTTTACAAAATGGTGCCTGCCAAAATCTTGGTGCTTCTTATTCGTCCCTAGGAGTAACTTATGACTGAAAAGGTGCGTGAAACAACCAAACAAGCCGCGTTGAAAGAAATGAAGGAAGAGTATCTTCGCTTGCTCGAAGAATCGTTCCAAAACACCGCGGAATTCAAAAAAGGCGACGTGGTCGAGGCCCCGATCGTGACCATCAATGAGCAATACATCATTGTGAACCTGGGCGGGAAATTCGACGCCTATGCCGAAATCGGCGAATATGCCGATGAAAAGGGAGTCCTCAAATACTCCGTGGGCGACACTTTGAAAGGCTACATTGTGGACAGCAACGACCAGGGTTTCGTCATCGGCAAAAGCCTCACCAAACAATATGTGGACAAGCAAGCGCTGCTGGATGCCTTTGATCGCAAGATCCCGGTATCCGGGAAAGTCTATGCCGTCACGAAGGGCGGGTTCAACGTCGATGTCCTCGGCGCCCGCGCTTTCTGCCCGATTTCGCAGATGGCTCTGCGTGGAGTCGACAATAGCGAGCAGTACATCGGCAAAAGCATGGATTTCCTCGTGATCGAGTGCAGCGAATCTTGCCACCGCGTGGTTGTTTCCCACCGCCAGCTCGAAGAAGCCCGGGACCAGGAAAAGAAAGCCGAGGCTTTGGAAAAACTGCACGTCGGCGACGTAGTACCCGGCACCGTGGTACGCATGACCGGATTCGGCGCTTTCGTCGATCTGGGCGGGATCGAAGGCCTGATGCACGTTTCCGAGATATCCTGGCAGCATGTGGTCAAGCCCCAGGACGCCCTGAAGAACGGCCAGGAGATCGACGTCAAGATCCTGGACATCAAAGGCGACAAACTTTCCCTCTCCCTCAAAGCCTTGCAGGAAAACCCTTTTGCCCAGGCCATCAAGGAGATCAAGGAAGGCGACACGATCAATTGCCGCATTCAGCGGCTGCATAATTTCGGCGCTTTTGCCGAACTCAAACCCGGAGTCGAAGGACTGATCCCCATCTCGGAAATGAGCCGCAACCGCAATATCGCCCACCCCCGCGAAATCCTCAAGGAAGGGGACTTTGTGGAAGTGCAGGTGCTGCGCATCGATCCGGACACCCAAAAGATCTCCCTGTCCCTGAGGGCGCTGCAAGCCGATCCCTGGGACACCATCAATGAAGTCGTCCAATTGGAAACGCCTTTCACCGGGATCGTGGAAAACACCACCAACTTCGGCGTGTTCGTCTCCATCTCCGATGGCATCACCGGCTTGTTGCCGCGTTCCCGGGTCCGTGAAAGGGACAACTTCAAATCCGGCGACGAAGTCACCTTGATGGTTACCGCGATCGACATGGACAACCACCGCCTGACCCTGGACTACACCGACAGGGCTCCGGGCGAAGTGGTGGAACCGCGCCGCCGTCCCGATGAACGCCGGGATTTCCACGCTTCGGACAGCCGTCCGCCCCGTCGGGGAAAATCCCGCGCGGATGAGGAATGGCGCCGTTATGCCAGCCAGAATCAGGCTCCAGCGGACGACAATCCCTTCAAAGACCTGTAATACCCCATGCAGTCCAGGGACAACCAGTTCATCCAGCTGCGTAAACAGAAGCTGGAAAAACTTCTCGCCGCGGGCATAAACCCCTATCCGGCCAAGTCCTCCCGCACGCATCAGATCGCTGAAGTGCTCTCCAATCAAGCAGACTGGATCGCTTCCGAACGGGAGCTTTGCCTGGCAGGCAGGCTGGTGGCCATGCGCCGGCAGGGCAAGATCGGTTTTGGCAATATCGAGGATGTCTCCGGACGGCTGCAGATCTACGTGGCGCAAAACCTGGTCGGGGAAGAGAACTACGAGCTGTTCAAACTCTGCGACCCCGGCGACTTCGTGCAAGTAGAGGGAACCATGTTTCACACCCAGGCTGGCGAATATTCCCTCAAAGCGTCCCGGATCGGCCTGCTCTCCAAGAATCTGCGCCCCCTGCCAGCTGTGAAGGAAAAGGTCGTGGATGGCAAAACCGTCCGCTACGACGAGTTTTCGGACATCGAACTCCGCTACCGCAAACGCTATCTGGACCTTCTGCTCAATCCTTCGCACCGCCAGGTCTTCATCCAGCGGAGCCGCATCATTTCAGCCATCCGGGCTTTTCTGGACGCGCGCGGCTACACCGAGGTGGAAACCCCCGTCCTCCAACCCCTCTATGGAGGCGCCAACGCCCGTCCTTTCGTGACCCACCACAACACCCTGGACACCGACCTGTACTTGCGCATCGCCACGGAACTCTACCTCAAACGCCTGATCGTAGGCGGTTTCGAACGCGTTTACGAACTGGGCAAGGACTTCCGCAACGAGGGCATGGACCGCACCCACAATCCCGAATTCACCATGCTGGAACTCTATGAGGCCTATTCCGACCTCGAGGGTATGCTCGACATCACGGAAGAGCTCATCCGGCATCTGGCTTTGAGCGTCCTGAACAAGGCACAATACACGTTCCGCGGCCATCAGGTGGATCTTGGCCAGCCTTTCCTGCGCGCTTCCATGACCGAGCTCGTGAAGCAACACGCGGGCATCGACCTCTCCGATTTGGATTATGGCCGGGCGCTGACCTTCTGCCGCGGGCACAAACTGGAGATTCCTCCGGAAGCCGGAGTGGGCAAGCTGATCTCCATCCTCTTCGAAACCTATGTGGAGGATAAACTGATCCAGCCTACCTTCGTGACCGATTTTCCCAAAGAGATTTCGCCCCTGGCCAAAGCCAAAGCCGACAATGCTCTGCTCTCCGAACGCTTCGAACTGATCATCGCCGGGCACGAATTTGCCAACGCCTTCAGCGAACTCAACGATCCCCTCGATCAGCGCGCCAGGCTGGAAGCCCAAGCCCGGCTGCGTGCTTTGGGCGACGAAGAGGCGAATGTGGTGGATGAGGACTTTTTGGAGGCCATGGAGTATGGCATGCCACCCATGGGCGGATTGGGGATCGGCATCGACCGCCTGGTGATGCTGCTCACCGAAAACGACTCCATCAAGGAAGTGCTGCTCTTTCCCCAGATGAAGCCCGAATAACCCTCTCCGAACCCTTGCCTTTTACCCTATTTCCCTTTTGCCCTATTGCCCCTTTGCCCCTTTGCCCTTTTTCCCTATTGCCCCTTTGCCCTTTTATTTCGTGTAAATTCGTGCAATTCGTGGACAGCTCTTTTTCCGCACCCATCCGCGTTCTCTATTAGAGCTCCGAGTCTAGTTCCTCATAGCCCCGCACGGGCGGCAATAAGCCGGCGTCCACGGCGCGAGCCACGCTGCGGCAGGGCAGGTCGTGCAGTTCGATGTAGGCGCGGGAAATGGTTTGCAGATCGAGGTCCGGGTTCAGCGCCTTCAACCCATACATGATCTGCATGTAAAGGTTGTTCCAAAGCGGCCGCACGCCTCCGAACTGGGGCAGATTGTAAGTGCGTTCGGCGTAAGTGCGCTGGAGCCGTTGGTTCCAGTAGAAGACAAGGTTGTCCACCTTGCCGGAATAGGACAGGATGTTGTTCTTGAAACGGACTTTCATGTTCACTTCCTTTGTTGTTCGTTGCAGTGCTGTGCTTAGCTTGTGCTTACTATCCCGGTAGCTGCCCGGGAGAAGCAGGGTTAACTCG
>DAHVPC010000076.1:0-1848 GCA_027318475.1 Candidatus Cloacimonadota bacterium
TTAACCCTTGATCCGCCCCCTCAGGAACTGCGTTCAACCATCACTCCGCCTGCCGAACCTGAGCCTGCCCCCACTTTGGAAACCGAAAGCGCGGAGAGCCTTCCAACTCCTGCTCCTGAGGTTGATGAACGTCCCCGCAAACTGGGCGTCCAGCCGGATTCTTACATCGTAGGAAGCCAGGCCAAAACCCGGCGGGGTCTCACGGGTGGACGCTGGTGCGCGCTCTACGCCCCGTGGATGCCCTTTCTGGCAGGCTTGCTGGCCCTGGCGCTGCTGGCCCTGCTGTTGTGGAGCCTGCTGCGCAAGAAAGCGCCCCGAAAGCCCATCACGCCGCCCACCATGGATCCGGAGAGCAGTTCCCTGCTCCTGGAATCCTAAACCCGGCGCCGCATGATCCAGAGGCTGCTCGACCAAGGCTGGTCCAAAGAGGAGATCGCCCGGGAAATGAAGCTCAGCCTGACCGATGTGGAGCAGTTGCTGGTCCAGTTTCCCAATCCGGGACCGGAGCATGGCGACTAAACACCATATCCGCTGCGCCCTGTCCACACTTCTGATCTGCGCTGGCGCTGTGCCTTGCTTCGCCACCGATCCCTGGGACGATTCCGCGTTCTTGCCGGATGTCCGCAGCCAGGTGTCGTTCAGCCTGCTGGACTCCAATCCCACACTGGGAACCGAAGTGCCCTTCACACCCTTGGACGGCTTGCGGCACCCCGTCCTCAACTGGCGCACCTTTGCAGCCTCATTGGTGGAGGCATTCGCGCCAGGAGAACGGCACAAAGCCCTACTCCAGTACAACTATGCCGATTCCGCCGCTACTTACGCCCTGGAAGCCAACATTATCACCGGCTACGACCACCGCCTCGACGATCCCGGCGATTATGGCTTCCTGTACAAAGGCCTGAGGGTGAACTCCCGCTACAATGGACGCCTCCGCATGCGCGCCACCTGGTGGAACGGCAAGTTCCACGGCGATAAATCCGACTGGCTTGCCTCGCCTCTGATCGATGGCTACAACAACCAGAACCCGGACGGTTCACTGCTGGACAACGTCAATGGCGAACTCAGCTACGGCGGCGAACACTTCAAGGCTGCTCTGGGCAGGGGAAAATTCCAGCTGGGCAATTCCCTTTCCGGCTCGGTAGCGCTGTCAGGCGCAGTGAATGAATACGACTATTTACTGCTGGAACAGAACTTCGGCGTCTTCCGCTTTTCCTGGCTGGGCGCCAGTTTGGATGCCGACAGCACCCTGGCCGGCAGCACCGAGGGCGAATACCCCGCCAAATTCCTCGCCGTCCACCAGCTCACGTACCGCCCCAGAAACTGGATCGACCTCTATTTGGGTGAAACCGTGATCTATGGCGGAACAAGCGACCTGAGTTACATGCTACCCCTATATTTCTGGCGGGTCGGAAAATATGGACTGCGCGACCGGGACAACCTGATGCTCTTCACCGGCGCCAATATCCAGCCCCAGCCTGACCTGACGCTATACCTGAACTGCGCAATCGACGAACTTACCTACAACAAGTGGTACACCAACTGGTGGGGCAACAAGTTCGCCCTGCAAACCGGCGCCGCGCTGCAAATGCCAGGCCTGGCCCTGGTTTCCGGGCCGGCTCCCCGCTGCGCTCTGGAATTCACCGCCATCCGTCCCTGGACCTACACCCACTACGCCAACGTCTCCATGTACTCCCACGACAGGCAGCCTCTGGGTTATCCCAAGGGCTCGAATCTGCTGGACCTGACCGCGGAACTGAACTTGCCCCTGCCCGCCAAGTTGCGCTGGGACAGCCAGATTTCCGCCACCTGGCAAGGCAGCGAGGGCAACGACTGGCGCCTCAACTACCA
>DAHVPC010000076.1:2229-10959 GCA_027318475.1 Candidatus Cloacimonadota bacterium
TTTCATCCGCCTGGGCTTCGATATCGAAAACAAAGGCCGCAGCTATGAGCGGGCCGACCTGCTCGCCAAGGTCTATGACGCTGAAGGAGAGGAACTGGCCAGCATCTTTTTCGCCACCGAACTGCGTCCGCAAACCCGCGAATTCCAGTCCAAGGTCATCGACAAACTGAACCGGCCGCTGAAGGATGGCGAGAAACCCTACCGCGCCACCATCGAACTGCGCCAGCGCAAACTGCTCAGCTACTGATCAGCGCCTGTAAAACCGGACTGCTACAGCCTTCTGCCGATCAGCGTTCCGTGCTGGTATTCCAGCTCTTCGTAGACCCCGTCTTCGTCCCAGAATTTCCAGATCCCGTGCAGTTCGCCTTTGAGGAAATCGCCTTCCCCGCTGACGCTGCCGTCCGGATGCCACAGGATCCATCTTCCCTCAGGCAGATCGTCCACGTAAGGGCCTTCTGCGTAGATGCCGCTGTCATACCATTCGCGCCACATGCCGGTCCTTTTGCCGGATTGGTATTCGCCTTCCGCTTTGATGCTCCAATCCTGATCCCAAAACGCCCACCTTCCTTCCCTCAGTCCGTCCTCGTAGGATCCCTCTTCAGTCCAGCCTTCCGAACTGGTCTCGATCCAGTCCCCTGTCTTTTCTCCAGCCTTGAACCTGCCCTTGGATAGCAGGCTGCCGTCGGGATGCCAGGTGGTCCATAATCCTGTTTCCAGATCATCCTTATGCCTACCCCGCATTTCCGGCTGGCCGTTTTCGTAATAGGTGCGGTACTTTCCGGTGAAAACGTCCAGGTTTTCGGCCAGGAGTTCCGATTCGCCCTGAATCTTCCCGGATAGGAAATAATCGCGCACTAAGCCAGCGGGTTTTCCGGCCTTGTAACTGACGATACGGTAATACCTGGCCTGGGCTGCGTCCTCCACATAGTTCCAGTCCGCGTCGATCAGGATGGTCCAGGTTCCGGTTTTCAGGCCCCGGTCATCGATTAGATTGGGCGATTGCGGTATCTCACTGGCTTGCAGAGCGCATGCCCAGAACAGAATCGCCAGAGCGGCCAGGATTTTTCCAGCCTGCATATCTTCCTCCCTTTAGCGCGGAATCCCAGCGCAGGGCTGGCTTGACTCCGCTTGTAATGCGGCGATTCAACCGGCATCAAGCATCCTGTCAAGAGATTTTTCTCAAACCCGGCTCCCGGCTCTAGCTGTCTATCACTTGTCTATCAAGCGTCAATCACTTGTCTATTATTGAGGCTTGATTGACTAGTGATTGACAAGTGATTGACTGTAGTCCGCGGGGGCGCATCGAAAAATGAGCAAGGATAGGGGCAAAAGGGGGAAAGGGGAAAGGGGCTGCCCAAGGTTCGGATTGTGGTGCTTAAAGATCAGACTTGTCATCTCAAGCTTGATCCGGGATGAAGCAAGGATGCGGAGTGGTGATCACTTTTCCGACAACAAACAGCGGATTGTGTCCGCTTAATCAATATCTGATCGGCTATCCAGAGTACCATGTTTGCACAGCTCATGTCTGCTCTGTGCGCTTTGCTCTTGCCTTGCCCGTCCCTGCTACCCTCCAGGAATCCCGCTTGACACAAACAGGCGGTGCAAACTGCTTGCATCAAAAGATTGGATAAGGGATCATCAGATTGCCGATACGCCTTAAAAACCTCAGCCCCCTCGAGCGCAGTTCCGCCATCATGCTGCTGGTTTCCGCTTTGTTCAACGGGGTGCTGGTCTCGCTGAACCAGACGCAGGACATCATTGCCCGCAAGGCTTTGCACGCCCAGGATTGGCAACTGATGTTAATGACGATGATCTGGCCGGTCGCCAATTTCTTTTCGGTATGGTGGGCCCGGGTTTTTGAGCGCAGTTGCCACAAGCACCGTTATTTCATCGTGGCGGGTATTCTGGGGCGCCTGACCCTGGTCAACGCGATCTGGCTGGCCACGATGAACGAATATCTGGTGCTGTTGGGCTTGCTATTCGCCTCCAATTCGCTGATCGTGCCCGCCCAAAACAGCATTTACCAGAGGAATATCGACGAGAAGCGCCGCGCCCGGATCTTCGGCCTGACCATCAGTCTGGGCATGGCGGTGTCCGTGGTGTTCACTTTTTTCGCCGGCCGGCTGCTGGACGCGCAGGAACAGAGTTTCCGCTGGATCCTCGTAGTGACTGGTCTCTGCGGCTTCGCTCACGCCGCCGTCCTTTCCCTGATCCGCATCCGCGAACCCATCACCGACCGGATCTGCGAACCGCTACGCTGGAAACAGATGCTGCTGGAACCGATTTCCGGCACCTTGAAACTGTTGAAGGAAAACAAGCCCTTTGCCAAGTTCGAGCGCAGTTTTTCCATCTACGGCATGGGCTTCATCATGATGCAGCCTGTGATCCCGATCTATCTGGTGGACAAACTGCAGCTGAATTACACCACCAATTTCCTGGCCAAGGGGATCGTCTCCCAACTCGGTATGCTGCTGCTTTCGCCGCTGATCGGCAAACTGCACGACCGCATGCATCCCTTCCGTTTCATCTCGGGAGCCTTCGCGTTGCTGATGGTGTTTCCGCTGCTCATCGTGGTTTCCTCGCTGTGGCAGGGCGAAGCGCTGATGCCCGTGGTCATCGTGTTCGCCGCCTATCTGATCTTCGGGATTGCCATGACCGCGGTGAACATTTCCTGGAACATGAGTTCCATCTTCTTCGCCGGAAAGCAGGACGCCTCGATCTACCAGAGCGTGCACGTGACCATGACTGGGATCCGCGGACTGCTGGCGCCGATTCTGGGCATCGCGCTGATGAAGATCTTCAACATCACGGCGGTATTCATCGTGGCGGCGGGCTTTCTGGCCAGCGCTGCCGTAATCAGTTGGCTGGATAACCGCAAGTTACGCGGCGCGGATCTGGCACCTGCCAACTCCCCGTAGAAACCGGAGCTTTGGTAAGTGCCAGCCCTGTTTGCCCTTCCCCATATCCAGCGGCTGGAGAAACTGATTTTTCCGCAAGGGATATAGCTTTTCAGGATATGGGCACCCGGCGCCGGACTTTTTTTCTTGACACAAACCTAAGCCTATATTTTGGAGTACCTTATTAAAAGATGCAGTCTAATTGAGCTATTTTAGCATAATAATCTAAGGAGAAAAACATGACAAAAGCAGATCTGGTAAAAATCATTTCCGAGAATACCGGCATCATCCGCAAAGACGTCTCGGTGGTCGTGGATTCCTTGTTGCAATCGATCAAGGACAGCCTTGGCCGGGGACATCACATCGAAATCCGCGGTTTCGGCACATTCAAGCTTAAAACCCGCAAACCCCGCGTGGGCCGCAATCCCAAGACCGACGAAAAAGTTCCGGTGCCTGCCAGGACAGTTCCCACTTTCAAGTTCTCCCGCGAGTTCAAGGCTTCTGTCGTTGACATCAAAGCCCATGAGTAGGGTGAACTGATATGCCTTGCGGAAAGAAGAAAAAAAGACATAAAATCGCCACGCACAAGCGAAAGAAACGCCTGCGCAAGAACCGTCATAAAAAGAAATAAATGAACGGCCACCCTTCGGGGTGGCTTTTTTCACCGCTGATGGAACACGACCGCCAGGACCACGATCTGGAACTCCGCCAATTGATCCGGGAAAGCTTGCAGGCTAATCTGGACGGGGTGTTTTCCGCCCACGAGGATTACCCCTTTTTCAGCACCCGGACCGCTTACGATATGTTCACCGAGGTGGACGGACTGCCTCTGTTTCCGCGCGATATTCCCGAAGTGTTTTTGGAATGGGCGAAGCTGGATACCGGCGTGGCCTGGCAGAAAGAGGATTTCCTGGTGCTGGACCTGGAAACGACGGGCTTGGGCAAGGGCCAGACAATCGCTTTCATGATCGGCCTGGGCTACTTCGAACAAGAGCAATACATCGTGGAGCAGCTCTTTCTGCCCGAACCCGAGGCGGAAGCCAATTCCTTCGACCGCCTGATCGAGCTGGTGAAGCAGAAGCCGCTGCTGATCACCTTCAATGGCAAGACCTTCGATGTGCCGATCCTGGAATCCCGCCTGCTCTACAACCACATCTGGCTGGACCTGCGCGCCATGCAGCACATCGATCTGCTGCACCTTGCCCGGCGTTTGTGGAAAAACAAGATACCTTCCTGCGCCTTGGAAACCATCGAGTTCTACATTCTGGGCTACATCCGCGAAAAAGAGCTGGACATCGAGGGCTCCCTGATCCCCCAAACCTATTTCCAATACCTGGTCAGCGGAGAGACCGAACTGCTGAAGCGCGTGTTTATCCACAACCAGTTCGACGTCCTGCACACCGTCGCGCTGTTCGCCCTGATCTGCAACAGCATTGGTTATCCGCCTGTGGAGGGCTTCGACCACCGCATCGATTACCACGCGCTCGCCAAACTCTACCTGAGCCAGGGGCACCGGGAAACCGCACGCTCCATCCTGGTCGACTTGCTGGCGCAAAACATCCTCACGGGCGACATCGCCTGCGATCTGGGCTTGCTCTACAAACAGGAGAAGGACGATGCGGCGGCGCAGGATTGCTTTGGCCTGGCGGCGTCTTTGCTGCATCCGGCCGGCATGCTGGAATACAGCAAGAGCCTGGAAAAAAGCAAGCAGTATCCCCAGGCGCTGGAATACGCCCGTAAACTGCTGGATTGGCAATTGAGCCGGCCGGTGATCAGCGGCGCCAAGGTGCTGGAACTGGAACACCGGATCCAGAGGCTGCACAAAAAACTAGGGCTGTCCTGAGCCCATGCCGCCTGCAAGGAAGGCTTGGATAGATTTAAAGTATTGACACAATCGGGCTGGAAGTTTTTGTGTCCCGGTGCCAATTGGCGTATACCCGTTCCGCCGGAAACCGGCTAAACGGTTAGCATAAAAGGATTAATCATATGTTGGAAAGGATTCTCCGCAAACTGTTCGGGGATAAGGCGACCCGCGATCTGAACCTGTATCAGCCTCAGGTTGAGGCGATTAACTCCATCTGGTCGGAACTCGCCCAATACGACGACGACCAGCTCCGGGAACGGGTCCAAAGCATCAAAGCTGAGATCGAGGCCAAACTGCAGCCTCTGAGGACGGAGCTGGGCGAGCTCGAATCGCGCTACCGCGCGGAAAACGACGACAGCGAGCGCAACCGGATCGACAACCGCATCGACGAAGCCCGCAAGGAACTCAAAGCCCTCACCAAATCGATCCTGGACGACTTTCTGCCCGAGGTCTTTGCCATTGTGAAGGATACCTGCCGGCGCATGTTGGGCCAGGTTTTCACAGTCCGCGAGCATCAGCTGCCCTGGAACATGGTGCCCTTCGACGTCCAACTGATCGGCGGCATGGCCCTACACGACGGCAAGATCGCCGAAATGGCCACCGGCGAAGGAAAAACCCTGGTGGCGACCCTGCCGCTGTTCCTGAACGCGCTGGTAGGACGCGGCGCGCATTTGGTGACAGTTAACGACTATCTGGCCGCCCGTGACGCGGAATGGATGCAGCCGATCTTCAATTTCCACGGCCTCCAAGTGGGATGCATCACCACCGGCATGAGTTTCGAGGAACGCCAGGCGGCTTATCGTTGCGACGTCACCTACGGCATGAACAGCGAGTTCGGCTTCGACTACCTGCGCGACAACATGGCGGTGTCCTCCTCGCAACTGGTCCAGCGCGATTTCTATTACGCCATCGTGGACGAGGTGGACAGCATCCTCATCGACGAAGCCCGGACGCCGCTCATCATCAGCGGTCCGATCGCCCAGGACAAAAACTTTTATCAAGACGTCCGCCCCCAAATCCACCAACTGGTACAAGCCCAGAATACCCTGGTCCAGAGGGTTTTAAGCGAGATCCGCGAAGACAGCCGCGAGGACAATCCCTCACCCAACAACGAACGCCTGGCCACCAACCTCCTGCTGGTCAAGCGCGCCGCTCCGCGCAATAAAGCCTTTGCCAAGCTCATGCAGGAAAGCGACCTGAAGAAAATGGTCAACGATATGGAAGGCGTGTATCTGCGGGATAAAAAGATGCACGAACTGGACGACATGCTGTTCTTCGTGGTGGAGGAACGCCACAACAGCGTGGACCTTTGCGAAAAAGGGCGCGACCTGCTGGCCCGCCAGGAGAAGGACCTCTTCATCGTGGAAAGCCTGGACGAGATCCTCAACCGGATCGACTCTGACGATTCCCTTTCCGAAGCCGAAAAAGCCAGGCAGAAAACCCGGGAAACCAACCGTTTCATGGACAAGAGCGAGAAACTGCACAACATCAACCAGCTCCTGCGCGCCTACACGCTCTTCGAGAACGACAAGGAATATGTGGTCATCGACAACCGGGTGATCATCGTGGATGAATTCACCGGACGCCAGATGCCCGGACGCCGCTTCTCCGACGGGCTGCACCAAGCGCTGGAAGCCAAGGAAAACGTGACGATCGAGGCCGGCACCCAGACTTTCGCCACCATCACCCTGCAGAACTACTTCCGCATGTTCGAAAAACTGGCCGGCATGACTGGTACCGCGGTCACCGAGGAAGCCGAATTCGCCGAGATCTACAAGCTCCCCGTGATGTCCATCCCCACCAACGTCCCCGTCACCAGGATCGACCATGAGGACGTTATCTACCTTTCCAAAAACGAAAAGTACCAGGCGCTGATCAACGAGATCGTCCATTGGCACGAGCTGAAGAAGCCCGTCCTGGTGGGCACTGTCAGCGTGGAAGTGTCGGAACAGATCAGCCGGCTTCTCAGGCGGCGGAACATACCCCACAACGTGCTCAACGCCCGCCAGCACCAACGCGAAGCGGAAGTCATCACCCTTGCCGGTCAGCCTGGCTCGGTAACCATCGCCACCAATATGGCCGGCCGCGGAACAGATATCAAACTCGGGGCCGGCGTAGTGACCCAGCCCATCGAATCCTACCGTGAGCTCACTTCCGCGGTCAACGACTCTTTTCCATATGGCCAGCCCCAGGACGGTTTGCATGTGATCGGCAGCGAACGCCACGAAAGCCGGCGCATCGACCGCCAATTGCGTGGACGGGCAGGACGGCAGGGCGATCCAGGCACCTCGCGGTTTTACCTTTCTTTGGAAGACGACCTCATGCGCCTCTTCGGTTCCGACCGCATCGCGCCCATGATGACCAAACTGGGCCTCAAACCCGGCGATGCCATCCGCCATCCCTGGATGACCAAGGCCGTGGAGCGCGCCCAGAAACGGGTCGAAGAACACAACTTCGAGATCCGTAAAAACCTGATCAAATACGATGAGGTGATGAACCAGCAGCGCGAGGTGATCTATTCCTACCGCCGCAGTGTTCTGAAGGGCTATTCCCTGAAGCACGAGGTCCAGGAAATGATCTCGGAAACCGTGCGCAACACCGTCTCCGCCAACATCGCCAACAGCAGTTATCCCGAGGATTGGGACCTGGTGCGCCTGGCCTCCTGGTTCAAGCAGAACCTGAACGTTGCGATCGAACCATCAGACCTGGAGTCCGACCACCTCAGCGAAGCGCTGCTCCAAAACACGCTTGAGGAACTGGTGCTGCAAGCCTATGAAAAGAAAGAACGGCAAGTCGGCGAGGAAGTGTTGCGCGATATCGAACGCCGCAGCATGCTGGAAGTGGTGGACGACGAATGGCGCGACCATCTGCACGAAATGGACCTGCTCAAGGACGGCGTGCATCTGCGCGCCTACGCCAACCAGGACCCCCTCATCGAATACAAGCGCGAGAGTTACGATCTCTTCCAAAGCCTGATCACCCGCATTCAGGAAAACGTGACCAAGAAAGCCTTCACTACCTACATCCTCACCCAGGAGCAAATGGACAGCATGCTGAACAACGCCAAACTCCAGCATGAGGATGTGAACGCCTTCCTCAAAGCCCAGGAACTCTCCGTTTCCCAACAGGATATCAGCCAACCGCCCCAGTTTTCCGGACCCTATGGCGAAACCCAAGAGAAACAGCGTCCTGTGCGCGTCGCCCCCAAAGTAGGGCGCAACGATCCCTGTCCCTGTGGCAGCGGAAAAAAATACAAGAAATGCTGTGGCCTGCATGAAGGCGAAGACTGAAGCCTCGTCAGGCAGCAAAGGAACGAATATGGCAAAAGGCCTGATCATAGTGGAGTCGCCCGCCAAAGCGAACACGATCTCCAAATTCCTGAACAACAAGTTTAAAGTGAAAGCCTCTCTGGGCCACGTCCGCGACCTGCCCAAGCACGATTTCGGCGTGGATGTGGAACACAATTTCCTGCCGGTTTACGAGACCGATAAAAGCAAGTCCAAACTGATCGGCGAACTCCGCGCGGCAGTCAAGGAAGCGGACGCCGTCTATCTGGCCAGCGACCATGACCGCGAAGGGGAAGCCATCGCCTGGCACCTCTCAAAGGTCTTGGAAAAGGACCTGAAGGGAAAGCAGACCTACCGCATCGTCTTCAACGAGATCACCTCCAAGGCGATCAACGCCTCAATCGCAGAGCCCGGCAGCGTGGATATGGCCAAGGTCGATTCGCAGCAGGCCCGGCGTGTATTAGACCGCATCGTGGGCTACACCGTGTCGCCGCTCTTGTGGAAAGTCATCGCCAAGGATCTCAGCGCGGGCCGGGTCCAATCGGTCGCCCTGCGACTGATCTGCGAGCGGGAAAACGAGATCACGGCGTTTGAACCACGCGAGTTCTGGAAGCTGGAAGCCAACTTCTGGAGAGGTAAACTGCCACCCTTCAAAGCCAGCTTGGAAAAATGGGACGGCAGA
>DAHVPC010000077.1 GCA_027318475.1 Candidatus Cloacimonadota bacterium
TTGAGCGCTGAAAAACAATTGTTAGTATCGCCCCCCCAGAGTTTATTCCCCTCTGTTCCCAGTACCCACAGCTCGGTAGGCCACCCCGCAATCCCACGGCGCTCTCCTCCTCTCCCCGCTGCGTTTTCCGCCCCTAGGACCAACCCCCTTAAGACGTTAGAGAACCGCTTTCCCCACCCCGGATGCGGAATCCCAAGCGCTAACTTCGGAGAAAATAATGATACTAAGGAAGTTATTCTGGATTTGTTCAGAGAAAAAAAACTTGACAAGATTTTGAAGCGCAGTATTATGAGCAATTATGAAGATATCCCCTATGGGAATAAAAATAGAGTGTGTGATACAACTTGTTGTTTAACTAACGGGCCAGCCAGGCGCGGAATGCAGTTTCCGAGCGCTGGCTTGGCTTAAATTCTGGCAAGGAGATCAAATGCGCAGATTTTGTTTTTTTATCACGGCCACGCTGCTGATTGGGATGGGCTCGCTGTTCGCCGTTCCGATCCAGCTCTTCAACCATCCTTACCTGCTTTCAGGGACCGCCTACACCAGCGCTTGGGATCCCAACTCAAACACGGATTACGAAATAGCCGACAACTTTAACGACGTGAACATGCCGATCAACAAAGTGGTCTTCTACGGAGTGACTGCCAACTTTGAGGGTACCCTGATCCCTAGCCCTCCCGATCCTGTCGAGCCGTTCTTCATCAAATTCTATGAGTTTGAGGAGGGTTGGACTGAACCAGACCCTGGCGTCCTGGCCACCTCTACGGGCACCTATACAGTACGTTTGTATGATGATTACGGTGATGGCTGGGATTACGCATCATTGGACGTTTTTGTGAATGGAACGCTGGTTCTGGACAACATCACCTTGCCCTCAGGTTTCGGACCTCAGGACTTTACTTTCCCAGCCAACGCAGGCGAGTATATCACGACAGTGTACTCAGGCGGCGAGTATCCACAAGAGAATTGGTATCAGATCCTGGATCCCGGTGCGGCAGTGCTCAGGACCGATGGTGACCCAGTAAATCAGATAGCCCCCACGGGAATCGGATCTCCCTCGATGTTTGTTGTTTTCCCTCCAACTTGGTCCACTCCGGTTTATTCCTTCACTTTGGATGTTTCCAGCACCTATGTCGAATCCTGGTTTGGAGACTGGATAGTCTACAGGTTTGAGGCTTTGCTTCCTTCCGACGTGATCATGAATGAAGGCTGGGTATCCACGCAGATCGATGCCGTAAACGGCTCCGGGATCTGGTTCCTCTGGCTGAACAGCGATATCGGGGATGATAATTGCTTTCAACGCCTGGGAGGTTCGAAAGGGAATTCCGGCCTGGCGCGCATTGTTTCTCCGAACGCCTCAAAGGACCAGATTAGCAACGATCTTGGCTTCGAACTCTGGTATGATGAGCCGAATGTCCCGGTGGAATTGAGTTCCTTCTCCGCTGTTTTGAGCGCGGAGGAATCCGTGCAACTCAATTGGGTGACCCAATCTGAAACAAGCGTCCAGGGCTATTATATCTATCGTTCCAATGCCAAAGCCCTGGAAGGCGCCACGCTGATCAGCCCCCTGATTCAGGCCGCCAACAGCTCCGAGCAGCACCACTACACTTACCTGGACAGCGAGCTGTTTGCAGAGGGGGTGTATTACTATTGGCTGCAAAACGTGGACCTAAACGGCAACAACGACTTCCATGGCCCCGTCTCCGTGAATATCAGCGCGAGCAGCGAAGAGGTATCTCCCGAGATTCCAGCCGTAACCGAACTACAGCACGTCTATCCCAACCCCTTCAATCCCAACGCGGTCATCCCCTTCTCGGTGGCCCAAACGGCCAGGGTCGAGATCAGGATATTCAATACACGCGGACAGCTCATGCGCCACTTCGACCTGGCGGAACGCGCTCCCGGGAACTACCAGATCGCCTGGGACGGCAAGGACAGCGCCGGTGCTGACTGCTCCAGCGGCATCTACTACTTTGTGATGAACGCGGGCAAGGAAATCTTCCAGCGCAAAGCCGTCCTGCAGAAATAAACTCAAACTAATGACCTGATATATGAACCCGGCATCATCGCCGGGTTCTTTTTTGGGCCCGTTTTCGGAGTCGTTGCTAAAGATGCCTTGATTTTGGGTGCGGAAAAAGGCGCGAACCAGAGGTCCGCGCCCGTTTATCGTTATGGAGCAGCGCTCCTGTTTAACCGTGCTCTTTGCCGATCTCCATGCCCCGCTTGATCGCTTTCAAGTTCATCTCCAGCAGGTCAGGATTTTTGGCTTTGAGGAATGACGTGAGGTCTTCTTCCATGGTTTCGTATTTGATCAGGTTGGTCTTGCCGATCACGATGCCGATGGCCAGCATGTTGAGCACCATGGTATTGCCGATCTCGACCGCGATATCGCTCAGCGGTGCTGCCACGATTTCCACATCGTCGCGCTGGCAACCGTGGGGGCACATGCTGGTGTTCAGGATGATGACCCCGCCTTTGCGTACCGAAGGCGCGAATTTATCCAGGGAAGGCTGGTTGAGGGCCACCAGGACGTCTGGATAACTGACGATGGGCGAGGCGATGGGATCGTCCGAGACCACGGTGGAGACGTTGGCGGTGCCTCCGCGCATTTCCGGACCGTAGGACGGCAGCCAGGAAACATTCCGGCCTTCCTGCATGCCCGCTTTGGCGATGAATTTGCCAATGGTGAGGACGCCCTGTCCGCCAAATCCCGCGCAGATCATTTCGGTGGTCATGACTTCACCTCCTCCGCTCCCTTGTCCCGGAACAGGCCCGGCTTGAAGAAGGGCAGCATGTTTTCCTTGGCCCAATCACGCGATTTGACGGGGTCGATGCCCCAGTTGGTGGGACAAGTGCTGACAAATTCGATAAAGGTGAAGCCGCGGTTCTCCTTGTTGTATTGGATGACCTTGGAGACGGATTTCTTGGCCTTGATAATGTCCGCGGGGCTGAGTAGCGACACGCGCTCGATGTAATAAGGCGCCACCAGGGTGTCCAGCAGTTCACAGACGCGGATCGGATAGCCGATGTCGTCCACGTTGCGGCCATAGGGGCTGGTGGTGGTTTTCATGTTGGGCAGGGTGGTGGGGGCCATTTGGCCGCCGGTCATGCCATAGATGGCGTTATTGACAAAGAACACGGACATCTTTTCGCCCCGGTTGGCAGCGTGCACGATCTCGGCGGTGCCGATGGCGGCGAGGTCGCCGTCGCCCTGATAGGTGAAGACATGCATGTCCGGCCGGGCGCGTTTCATGCCCGTGGCCACTGCCGGAGCGCGTCCATGGGCGGCCTGGGCCATATCGAAATTGAAGAATTTGTAGGCAAAGACGGAGCAGCCGACAGGTGCTACGCCTGCCATCTGATTTATCAGGCCCGCTTCCTCGATCGCTTCGGCGATCAAGCGGTGCGCTACACCGTGCAAGCAACCTGGGCAGTAGGTGAAGGGGGTTTTTGTAAGGGTTTCTGGTCTTTTGGCGATCACTTCCATGGTTTCCTCCTTTAGAAACAGGCTTCCAGTTTGGCCTGGATTTCCGCGGGGGTGAAGACGATCCCGCCCACTTTGCCCCAGAAATTCACGGGCGCCTTGCCGCATACGGCGATTTTGACGTCGTCCAGCATCTGGCCGGTGTTCAGTTCGAAAACGTAGACCTGCTTCACTTTGGGTCCGATGGCGGCTGCCACGGCTGCGTAGGGATAGGGCCAAACCCTGATCGGGCGGACCAAACCGACGCTCTTGCCTTCTTTTTTCAGCTCGTTGATGGCGGATTTAACGATGCGGGAAGCGGTTCCGAAAGCCACGCACAGCACTTCGTTGTCGTCGGAGACGTTGAAGATTTCGGAGCGTTGTTCGTTCTTCTCGATCACGGCATACTTCTCATACATCTGCAGGACGTGTTTTTCCAGCACGGAGGGGTCGAGCTCGAGGGAATTGATCTCGTGGTGGTGCTTGGCGTCGCCATCGGCGTTGGGGCAGATGCACCAGGAAGTGTGCTGTTTTCCCAGTTCGTCGATTTCCTCCTGGGTCATGATGGGCTTGAATTCCACCGGTTCCATCATCTGGCCCAGCATGCCGTCGGCCAGGATGAGCACGGGATTGCGGTATTTATCCGCCAGGTCGAAGGCTTCGGACGCCATGTCGGCAAACTCCTGCACGGAACTGGGAGCAAGGACGATGAGGCGGTAATCGCCGTGTCCTCCGCCTTTGGTGGCTTGGAAGTAGTCGGCTTGCGAGGGTTGGATGTCGCCCAGTCCAGGTCCGCCGCGCTGAACGTTTACGATCACGGCGGGCAATTCCGCTCCGGCGATGTAGGAAATACCCTCTTGTTTGAGCGAGATACCGGGCGAAGAGGAGGAAGTCATCACTCGCTTGCCGGATCCTGCCGCGCCGTATACCATATTTATCGCCGCGACTTCGCTTTCGGCTTGCAAAAAGGTTCCGCCCACCTTGGGCATGACCTTGGCCATGTATTCGATCAATTCGCTCTGCGGGGTGATCGGATAGGCGAAGTAGAGACGGCAGCCTGCGCGCATGGCGGCTTCGGCCACGGCTTCGTTACCTTTCATCAGTATCTTTTCCATCTTCACCTCACTTCTCGATCTTGATCGCCACATCCGGGCAAGTCATGAAACACATCTTGCAGGCGATGCAGTCTTCCTGTTTGAAACACTCGGCGTAGTGGTAGCCCTTGGCATTGATGTCTTCCGAAAAGCGGATGATCTTTTTCGGGCAGGCAGCGATGCAGAGTCCACAACCTTTGCAATAGTACGGATCCACGGTCATTCTGGGCATGGTCGCACTCCTTCTGTTCAGTAATTTTTTCCTATCGGGATAGAGCTTTCAGCCGGGCTTTTCTGTCAAACTATTTCTTCCGGCGGGATTCCCTGCCAAAAATCCCCAAAACTGGAATAACGGAGCCCGGGAAGAGCGCTTTCCAAGGTTGAACGGCCGTCGCTACACCGGCGTAATTGTTTGATTTAATTGCTGATGCTTTGTTACAAGAAAAAAAAGGCTTGACAAAAAAGGGGGTACTTCAGAAAGCTCGACGTGAGACTTAAACAGTAAATGGAAATATTATGAGAAATCAATCCAAGAAACTAATTGCCACTGTCTTCGCGATCTGGGCCATGTTCATCGGGCCGATTATCGCCCAGACGGTGTCTGAGATCGGCAGCGCCGAACTCCTTCAGGCCGAAGTCGCCGGGGTGATCGATTCGCTGCAGACCCAGGAACCTCCGGGAACGCCGGAAACTCCGCCAGGCGAGATCATGGTGGCCTCCTACTACGGAGGCGGATTCCATGGCCGCCGTACTGCCAGCGGTGAAGTTTACAATCAATATGGCCTCACTTGCGCCCACAAAACCCTCCCCTTCCAAACCCTCCTCAGAGTTACCAATCCCCTGTCTGGAAAGCACGTCACCGTGCGCGTTAACGATCGCGGACCCTTTCACCGCGGACGAGACCTGGACCTTTCCTACGGCGCCGCCAAGGAAATCGGTTTGGTCGCGGCAGGGGTAATGAAAGTTGAAGTAGAAAAAATCCCTGACCGCAGCGAAGCTGCCGACCTCACCCTCAACCAGAACTAAGCGCAAATACGGAATCAATCCTTGCCCTACGGAGAGTAAAGATTGATTCCATTTTTCTATCCAGAGGAGACAGCATGAACAAGATACCCGGCAACATTGTCCCTTCCTTTGAGGTGCAAAAGGCGCTGGAAGAGGGGCTGCCCATAGTCGCGCTGGAATCCACGGTACTCACCCATGGACTACCTTATCCCCAGAACCTGGAAGTGTTCCACACTCTCGAAGAAATTCTGCACGGCGAGAAGGTGACGCCCGCCACCATCATCGTACTGGACGGCGTGGCGCATATCGGCCTGGATGAGGGCACGGTGGAAATGCTGGAATCCAGGCTGCGGGCAGGATACCGGTTCGAGAAACTGGGAATGCGCGATCTGGGCCTGGCTTCTGCCAAATCGGTGAGCGGAGGGACCACGGTATCCGCAACCATGAAACTGGCCAGCCTGAGCGGGATAGATCTTCGCCACTGGCGGAATCGGCGGCGTGCACAGGGATTGGGAACAAACCCTGGATATCTCCAGCGACCTCAGCGCTCTGGCAACTCTACCTGTCGCAGTGGTTTCCGCGGGCTGCAAGGCGATCCTGGACGTCCCCGCCACGCTGGAATACCTGGAAACCCTGGCGGTGCCTGTGTGGGGCTGGCAAACTGACCGCTTTCCCCTTTTCTACACAAGTTCCAGCGAGCATCCGATCGCCAGGATCGATACTCCCGAAGAGTTCGCGACCGCCTGGCTGCGCCATTGGGAACTGGGCGGAAAGGGCGTGCTGGTCGCCAATCCGATCCCCGCTTCTTCCAGCTTGCCATCCGGCCAGATCAATCCCCAAATCGAAGCGGCGCTGGCGGAAGCACGCAGCCGCAACATCTGCGGCAAAGCTTTGACTCCTTTTCTGCTTGACTTTCTGGCCCGGCGCACAAAAGGTGCATCTGTTACGGCCAATCTGGAACTGCTGCAAAACAACGTCCGTCTCGCTGCCCGCTTGGCCACAGCCCTGCAAGATAGTAAGGAAGCAAGATGAAACTCTACCTCTCGCTCGACATGGAAGGCATGCCGGGAACTTTCAACTGGGAACAGGAAAAGACCGACCGGCCAGCGGTGCGGCGCTGCATCGAACACCATGTGCGCACCATCCTGGAAGCGGTCCTGGCCAGCCATCAGGCCGCCTCCATCGAAGAGATCGCCATCGCCGATTCCCATAGCGCGGGCGACAATCTGGACTACAGCATCACCGCGCTGGACAAGCGTATCCACCTGATCTCCGGAAATCCCCGCCCCTGCTACATGATGCCGGATTTCGGTTCCGGTTACGACCAGGTCTGGCTGCTGGGCTATCACAGCGGAACCGGCGCCCTCAAAGGAAACATGGACCACACCTATTCCAACAGCCGCATCCACAACATCTGGATCAATGG
The DNA here is from genome assembly GCA_027318475.1 of Candidatus Cloacimonadota bacterium. Lineage (GTDB taxonomy): Bacteria > Cloacimonadota > Cloacimonadia > Cloacimonadales > Cloacimonadaceae > Syntrophosphaera. Next base: position 6,989 of record DAHVPC010000077.1, read on the forward strand.
CAAAGCGATGAACGAAGCCCTGATCAATTCCGCCTACGCTGGCTACCATCAGGTGCCCGTGGCGCTGGTGACCGGCGACGAAACCCTGAAGCAGGAACTCTCCGTCGCCATGCCCTGGCTGCAGTTCGTGGCCACCAAGAAAGCCATCTCCAAGTTCGCCGCCCGCAACTATTCCCAGATCTCCGTGGACGCCCATACCCGCGAAGCGGTCAGCCACGCCCTGGCCAAGTCCAAAACAGATCTGCAGGTCTATTCCTTCAGCGCGCCCCTGACCCTGAAGATCGAGTTCAATTCCACCGCCATGGCCGACCAGGCCTGCCTGCTACCTTATTCCCAGCGTTTGGACGGACGCACGATCCAGTATCAGGCGGACGATTACGCCGTGCTGTTCGAAGCGATCATGGCTTTCGTATATCTGGCTGCCAGCACTGGCATGTAAGGAGGAAAAATGGAACAGGAACTGGTGACCATCGCCAAGTTTGACGACAATTTCGAGGCCGACCTTGCCCTGGCCTTGCTTGTGGATCACGGCATCAAGGCCTTCCTGGCCAACGAACTGGTCTATTCCATGATCCCGGGCATCATGCCGGATAAGTTTTTCATCGAACTCCAGGTGAGCTCAGCCGATGAGCAACGCGCCCGCGAAATCTTGGACGCGCAGCGGAACAACTCCGAGATCCGCAATATCCTGCTGGGCAACGAGGCGATCCTCGAAGGCCATTTCCTCCTCACATCCGGAAAACACAGCGGCACTTACGTGGAAAAGATCAGGCTGCTCCAGAATCCCGTGGCTGCGCAGCGCGTCTGCGAACTGCTGGCGGAACTACTGGAACCCTACGATTTCGATACCGTCGTGGGACCTGCTTACGGCGGTATAGTCCTGGCTTTCGAAGTGGCGCGGATCCTGGGCAAGAACTTCATCTTCACCCAGCGCAAGGACGAACATATGGCCATCCGCAGCGGCTTTGACCTCTCCGAAGTGCAGCGCGCCGTGGTGCTTGAGGACATCGTCACCACTGGAGGCTCCGTGCAGGAAGTGCTGGCCTGCCTTAAGGAAAGGGGTATAGATGTGCAGGCCGTGGCGGCGATCGTGGATCGAGGCAGCGGCGCGGATTTCGGCTGCCCCTTCCTGTCGCTGCTGCAGATGGAAATCCCCGTCTGGCCCGCAAACGATTGCCCGCTCTGCGCTGAAGGGATTCCGCTCACCAAACCCGGCAGCAGCGATAAAAAAGCAAGCGACCCGACAACCGTCTAAGCGCTTTGGCCAAACTCGCCGTCATCGCCCTGAACCGTTCGGAACACCGGCAATTGCTGGCGGTGTGGAAGTTCTTTCCCTTTCCAGCTGAACTGAACTACCTCTATCTCTATACGGGAGCGGATTCCAGCGAGGAGTTGCCCCGCCACTCCAACTTTAACGCCAGACCTTATACAGGACGGCTTAGCGAAACGATCCAGGCCATGCGGGAGTTACTGGAAGCGGAGGGTGTATCCCGCCTCTGCTTTGCCAGTTTGCGGTCGTTCCAGCTGTGGACTCAAGCCTCCGGACACCAGGCCCTCACTTATTACTCGGACGGAAAGATAACTCTGGCCGATATCCGCGGCCTCCCTCTGCTGAAAGAGCTGGACCTGGCCGCTCTGCTGCAGCCCCTGAACCTCAAGCCCGCGTTGCTGCGCGATGAAACCGCCGAGCTGCCAACCGCGCCTGTCCCCACAGTTTACGAAGACTACCACAGCTGGCTGAAAGCCGGAAACGGAGACCTCTTGCTCACGCGCAATGCCAACCTGGTTTCCGCTGTCTGCAGTGTCAACCGGGCACGTTTCCAGGCTGGGCACCTGTTTGCGGGCAAACAGGCCGCGAACCTGTTACTGGACGACTCGGGCGAGGACTTTTCCCAGACCCTGCACAGGCTGCGTCAGTCTGGACTGGATGCGCCCGAAGCCGAATCCAGCGCCACCGGCCAGCCTGGCAATCCGTCCCGGCCCCCTTCCTCCTATTCCTTTTTTGCCGAGTATTACGACCACTACATGTCCCACGTGGATTACGAGGACTGGCTGACCTTGATGCTCACCTGGTTCAAGCGCTTTTCCAAAGTCCCCATCCGCAAGGTACTGGAAATCGCTTGCGGAACCGCCAACGCCGCTGAGATCCTCGCTTTCCGGGGTTATGAAGTTGACGCCTGCGACAGCTCGCCCTACATGCTGCACATGGCCGATGCCAAGGTCTTCAAACCTCAGCTGTTCTACGCGACTCTCACCGATCCCCTGCCGCTCAAGGATTACGACTTCATCTTCTGCCTGTTCGACAGCATCAACTACCTGACCCGGCGCAGTGAGATCAAGATCCTGCTGGACAACGTCCACGCGTCCTTACGGCCTGGCGGGATTTTTATCTTCGACATCTCCACGCTCTTGAACAGCCTGGAAAACTTTGCCGACAACACCACTTTCACCCGCGTCAAAGACGGCTATCTGATCCACAAATCCAACTACGAGATCCTTTCCAACAAGCAGTTCACCCGCTTCGACCTCTTCCGCAAGAACGGCCTGAATTACGACCGGCTGGAGGAACGGCACGTCCAGCGCGTCTATCGCAGCCCGGAACTGGGTGAACTGATCGCCCGCTCCGATCTGAAACTGCAGGCCATCTTCGCCCCGGAAATGCGCACCAATCTGCTCTCCAAACTGGCCACCGATATCGACAACCGCTACTTCCGCCTCTTTTTCCTCCTCCAAAAACCGCAATGACCGGCCTTTACGAATATGACCAGCCCTGGCGGAACCAAGCCCGGCGGCTGATCGGAGTGGACGAGGCAGGGCGCGGAGCACTGGCTGGACCAGTGGTCGTGGCAGCGGTCAGCCTGGATTACGATTACCCCATCGAGGGCATCGACGACAGCAAGAAACTTACCCCTGCCAAACGTGCACGCCTCTTTGACCTGATCGTCGCTTCAGCCCTGGCCTGGCATATCGCCGAGCTCGATGCTGCCTTCATCGACAAGCACAACATCCTCCAGGCCACGCTGCAAGGCATGCGCGAAGCGGTTGAGGCCCTGGCCGGACCTGGCGATCTCTGCCTCATCGACGGCAACCAGATCCCCTCAGGACTTACGTGCGCAGGCCATACGGTGATCCACGGAGACAGCCTTTCCGCCTGTGTCGCGGCCGCCTCGATCCTCGCCAAAGTACACCGGGACAGGCTGATGTGCGCTCAGGACGCCGCCTACCCGCTCTACGGTTTCGCCCGCCACAAGGGCTATGGCACCGCCCGTCATGTGCAGGCCCTATGGGAAAACGGAACCTGCCCTTTGCACCGCCGCAGTTTCTACCCGGTGTCCCTTGTCGCCCTGACTGAGGACATACCAACAGAACACTGATTACAGGATGCAGGAGAACGTGGATGGGGAGGATAAAGAGGATGGTAGGATAGAACTCTGATATCCTGATCGACCTGATCTTCATGAGTTATGCAGAGAACGTATTGTATCTCTATGTCTCCTCGGATCTGTGCCTCTGTGCCTCGGTTTTTTTTGGCTCTCTTTCAAACGGATTGGGTAAGCCCCGGAGGGTGCGACAGATCATAGCGGTGGGTTGCGAGCGAACCGGGGTCCCCGGAAAGGAGCGCAGCGAGTTTGTGGGGTGGTAAGCGATGCCCCCCGAACCGGCAACACGAAAATGGATATAGCCCCGGAGGGTGCGACACACTAAGATATCAGGCAAGCATAAGAATGATGATCAATACTATCTGAGCTAGTTCTATCTATATTTGCCATATCCTGCCATAGAAAAGGTCCGCCAAATGTCTGTCGCACCCTCCGGGGCTTAAATGAATAATTGGTACAACATTCCGGGGG
>DAHVPC010000078.1 GCA_027318475.1 Candidatus Cloacimonadota bacterium
GACCTATGCGGCCGCCGTTCCTTATTTCCAGATTTATCTGCTGATTCTACCCCTGCGGATCGCCACCTACGGCATCATCTTCATGGCCGTGCAGAAAACCCGCTACATCATGGTCAATTCGCTGGCCACCCTGGGCTTGAACCTCGTGCTGAACCTGATCCTCGTGAGAGTGCTGGGTATGATGGGCGCAGCTGTGGCCACCGTGATCGTGACCTGGTTTTCCGCCGGACTTTATCTTTACTGGATGCGCAAGCGCTTGCGCCTGTCCATCGCGGAACTTTTCCCCCTGAAAGCGATCCTGAAAACTGCGGTCGCTGTTGCCCTGGCAGCAGTTCCAGCAGCGGCTGTACGCTGGATTTTCGGCTATGGTTGGGCAGCGCAAATCGCCGCCGGCATCATCTTTGCCGCCCTATTCCTTTGGCTGGGCAAAGCTTTCCAGGCCATCCTGCCCTACGATGTCCAGTATGTGCAAACGCTGCTCCGCCAAATGCTCAACCGCCTCAAGAGGAAGTCCTAGATGGATTTCAGCGCCCAGCACACTTGGGAAAACTACGATCCGCGGGGCAAGGTCCTCCTGCGCCTGAACAAGATCAGAGCCCTGATCCCGCCTGATGTGCGCAGCATACTGGACGTTGGTTGCGGCAACGGCATCATCACCAACGCCCTGGCGGAAAACTACGCCGTAACCGGGCTCGACCCTTCCTCCACCGCCCTCAGCTATGTGCTTGGCCCTTCCGTTCAGGCTTCGATCTCTAGCATTCCCTGCGGAAACCGGTCCTTCGACCTGGCCAGCTGCAATGAGGTGCTGGAACATCTCTCCACCTCCGACTTTGAGCAAGGCATTTCCGAACTAAAGCGCGTGGCCAGCAGCTATCTGCTGATCGGGGTTCCGCACCGCGAGCAACTCGCCAAGAAGTTCTTCCGTTGCGCTGATTGCGGACACAGCGAACACGCCCACGGACATCTGCGTTCCTTTACTCTGGGCTATCTGGACGCCCTCTTCGCTCCGGATTACGAACGCCTGAATGTATCCGTATTCGGTATCAGGGAGCGGGACATCCCCGCCTGGCTCTTGCGCTGCAAACGCAGGCAGGGCCAGTGGTTCGTCCCTCCACCCGGCTCCACCTGCCCAGTTTGCGGAAGCGCCGGGTTCATGCACCAATCCACTCCAGCCACCAAATTCTGCAACGCGCTGAACCTCATCATTTCACGTCCGCGTCCCTATTGGCTGCTGGCTCTTTACCGCAGGAAATCCGGTCTGGAATGAAAAAAGTACTCTATATCGTCTATTACTATCCTCCCGTGGGAGGTTCCGGAGTGCAGCGCGGCGTGAAATTCTCGCGCTACCTGCCTGCTTCGGATTGGGAAAGCATCGTCCTGACGCCGCATCCCGCCTTGCTTAAACACCCGCGCGACACTTCCCTGCTGGCCGACCTGCCGCCCGAGCAATGGATCTACCGTAGCTTCATCCTGGATGCCCGCTGGCTGTTCAAACTGCTTTGGGGCCTGCGTTTGCCGGGTGTCGTGAACTGGCTGCGCTACCACGTGTTCATCCCCGACGCCGAAATCCTCTGGCTGCCTTTCGCGCGCCACAAGATCCGCAAGATCATGCGCCGCCACGCCATCGACCTCGTCTTCTGTTCCGGCCCTCCTTTTTCCCCCATGCTGCTTGGCAAGTGGATCCGCCGCAAGTCTAAAGTGCCCTTCGTGATCGATTTCCGCGACGACTGGAGCCAGGGCCAGAGCCGCCTGGACAACCCTCCGCCCCGCTTTTTCACCCGGCTGGAAGCCCGTTTGGAGCATGGAGCCCTGCGGGAAGCGGACCACGTGGTGGTGGTCAATGAGGCTTACAAACGCGATTTTCTGCAGCTCTACCCCGATCTGCAGGCTGGACATTTCAGCGTGATCACCAATGGCTACGACGAATCCGACTTCGCGCTCCAGGTCGAACCCCGTCAAACTGAACGGGACATCCTCCAGATCGTCCACGCCGGCGTCCTTTTCGGAAGGCGCCATCCGGGTAAAACCTGGCAGGCGCTGACAGACCTTACCAAAGCCGGCGAGATCGATCCAGAGCGGGTCCGCGTCCATCTCTACGGCCACAACTTCGCCTCCTTCGTCTTCCGCGGTTTCGAAAGCGACCCCACGATCCGCCGGATCGTCCAATTGCATCCCTACCTTCCGCATGGCGAAATGCTGCCTGTGATGCTGCAGGCGGACGTCCTGTGGCTGTTTTCCGGACCCGGCGCCAAAAGCGACGCGGAACTTCCGGGCAAGCTCTTCGAGTATCTCCGCTGCGCCAAGCCCATCCTGGCCTTGATCCATCCCACGGGAGTCTGCGCCGCGGAACTTATGCCCAGCGGCCTGGCCTACATCGCCGACAACGAGAGCGTGGATTCCATCGCGGAGCAGATCAAGGCGATCTATCAGAATTGGCTGGCCGGAAAACTGCAGCCAGAGCCGAACTGGGAACATATCCGCGGCTTCGAGCGCCGCTCTCTCACCCGGAAACTGGCCCAGGTCTTCGATCAAACCTTGCTTTCCAGCCCTTTTACGGCTGCCCGTTCTGCCAACCAGCCAGAGGATAAATCCCAATCTCGCCAGGAATCTCGGCCTTGAAACCCCCGCTGCTCCTGATCCTGCCGGCACGTTCGCCCTTCATGCAAATGGACGCCGATATCCTGTCCACCGACTTTCAAGTCGAGACCGTATTTCTGGAGCAGGACAAGTCCAAACTGCTTTACCTGAGAGGAATCTGGCGCGCGCTGAGCACCATCGTCAAACGCAGATACTACCGCCGCATCCTCATCTGGTTCGCCGATTACCATGCAGCGCCAATCGTGCTGCTGAGCCGGCTGCTGCGAAAACAGAGCTACATCTTCATCGGCGGCTACGACGCGGTCTGCTATCCGGAATTTGCTTATGGCGTTTATCATTCGAAGTTCCGCGGATTCCTTGCCCGCCTGGCTCTTCGGCATTGCACCCACATCATCGCCAACCACCAGGCCCTGCTTTCCTCGCGCAACACATATTACACCCTTGCCAGCCACGCTGATGGAGTGTATCAGATGATTCCCGGTATGGGAACCCCTGCCAGCGTAGTGTACAATGCCGTGGCCGCCTCTCCCCCTTCGGAATTTCCTGCTACCAGGACCAGGCAGATCCTCACCGTGGGCTCCACCCCGCGCCTGCAAGATTTTTACAACAAGGGCTTCGACCTTCTGGCACGGATCGCCGCGCACCGTCCCGACTTCCAGTTCGTCTGGGTGGGCATCCGCGCGCAATACCTGCCTGAACTCAACCGCGAATTCGCGCTGGATACCTTGCCCAACCTGACCATCCATCCCTTCCTGGCTCCCGACGCTTTGCACCGGCTGATGCTGAACAGCGCCGTTTACGCCCAACCCTCCATTTCCGAGGGCATGCCCAACGCGCTGATGGAAGCCATGCTCATGGGCTGCGTGCCTGTCGGCTCCAACGTCGCGGGCATTCCCACCTTGATCGGCAAGCTGGGATGCATCGTTCACAGCCGGGATGAGCGTGCTTTGGAAGCCGCTTTGGACCAAGCTTTGGCCAGTTCGCTCGACCCTTCCGAAATCTCGCGGAGCATCCAGTCAAGGTTCAATACCGGCATCAGAAGGGACCGTCTCCTGCGCATCCTTTCGCGCTGACATAGTTGTTCCTGATCCAGTCCCTGTCAATTACCGCAGATTCCGCCGATGAAAGGGCAGATTACGCGGAAAGGGGGCCGCACGCAGATTTCACAGATTGCACAGATTGTAGAGACATGGAATAACACGGATTAAACGGATTAGACGGATTTAACGGATTGCTCGGATTGCTCGAATTCTTTTGATCAGCCCGATCCGTGCATCCGCGTTCCATTCCTTTTCCGTATCTCTGTCCCTCTGTTTTAGAATCCTCAATTCCTCTTTTTCCTCTCCATCCGCGTTCTCTGTTTCAGAACTCCCGCGTCAGCAGTTCATTACCGTTCACCGGAGTCAGCAATCCCGCTTCAACCGCGCTTTTTACAGTCCTGCAGGGCAATTCCCGAGAGAGTATCTGCTCCCGGGTTATGTACTCCAGATCGAGGTTCAGCACCTTTGCCATCGCCCACATCAGTTTTAGATACAAGTTCCAGTAGTGTCCCCTGAAAACGTGCTCCGTCGCGGCATGCGATTTCAAGAGATGGATATACACTTTCAGATCGTCGCGATAGCCCGGTGATGGATTCAGCTCCTTCAGATTTTGGGTTACCGCACGCAGTTTGCGGTTGTTTTCGGTCGCCCGAGGAACAACGTATTCTCTGGCCAGGGAACGCTCCAAACCCGGATGGTAGTAATACACCAAGCCATCCTTTTTGCCCCGGTAAGTACTGATCGGTTCCTTGTAGTTCACTTTCATCTTGTTCCTCCTTTGTTGTTGGGCTGTTCGCCACCTTATCGCTGCCCTAACACATCCCTAAGATTCTTCGGGAAGTCTTAGGGAAATGGCCTGGTTGGCAGCGACCCAGGCCTTACATACTACCCTCTATATACATATGGTGTTACGCTCTTGGCTGGTTTTACAAGTGGCTGGAGGATAAGCGGTTGAAAAATGAGCAATAGTTTTATTCTACACGAGCAGGGAGCAAGTATAGCCAAGCCAGGGATAGTTGTCTTTGAAAAAACCAAGTACTAATAATGGATTTCGGCTTGACAGCCAAACCGCCATGCTCAGAATCGGTTCAGTTGGAATTGTGAGGAACATATGCCTAGAAAAACAACCCGGTATCCCAGTGGAAGAGCCTGGCGCGCCATAGCCTGCCTGGCCTGCATGGCGTTCTTGTACTCCCTGCCTTTGCTGGCGCAAAACCCGTCTGGATCAAATGATCCCCTGGACGAAGCCTTGATCCCCGCGGAAGATCAGTCTGCCGGAGTGGAAGGATCCCTTCCTGTAGCGGGACAGAATGAGCAGCCGGAAGGACAGAGCGGCGCGACTAAGAAAGGCTGGGCCAGCGTTCCCCAGGGCATCAAGTATCTGGCGATGTTCATCGCTGGTTTGGCGATTTACCTCATCCTGCAAGCAGTGCTCAGTAGATGGAAACGCTCTCGGGAAGAAGTGATCGTCCACCGCAAAGACGAACCGGGCAGTTACCCGCCAACCAGCTACGGTAAGTACAAAACACCGGACCGCCAAGCGCCAGAATCGCGTCCCCAGACACCCTCAGGCGGAAATTCTTCTGAACCGGAATCACTGCCCCGGCCTTACGAATTTCCCCGAGCTCCCCGAACGCCGTCGCCAGGCCAGCGCGTTCCCACACGCAAAGGTGGTTTCATCCCCGTTATCTTTTTTATAATCATACTCATCAACATACTCCGGCAGTGTATCCAGGGAGATTAGCAGCACTCATTTCGAGGAAGCGGACGCTCTAAAGCGCTCGCCCAATCGCCATCCGTCAGCAGCACTGCTGATAATGCCGCCGGCATACCCGCCGCCTTCGCCGATGGGATAAAGGTTGGCAGCGCTAAGGCTGTTCAGGTTGGAACGGTCACGCAGGATCCGGATGGGCGACGAGGTGCGGGTTTCAGGGGCGATGAGCACGGCAGCGTTGTAAAAACCGGGCAGGATCTCCCCGAAACGCCTTAAAGCGGCTTGCAGCCGATTAGTGATAGCCATTGGAAACAGTGTCGTCAGATTGGCGGGATATACGTCCGGAAGATAACTGGCGAGGGGTTTCTGAGCCTCCGGCTGCCCTTCCAGAAAGCGTTGGGCGGTTTGCGCCGGAGCCAAGTAACCGCTCTGAAAGGCCGCCCGTTCCAGTTGGCCCTGCAGTTCCATCCCCTTCCACAGCCCTTCCCCAAAGTCGCTGCTCGTTACAGAGGTGACGATCGCGCTGTTGCAGAAGGCGTTTCCCCGTTTGCTGAAGCTCATCCCGTTAGTTACCACCGAGCTGGATTCCGAGGATGCGGCGATCACATGTCCGCCGGGACACATGCAGAAGGTGAAGCCTGTCGGCGCTGTGAGCCGGTATGTAGCCGGTCCAAGCAGCTCCGACCAACTTTCACCGCCATAGACCAGACGGTCGATGCTGGATTGCAATTGCTCGATGCGCAAGCCCAGGGCGAAGGGTTTGGGTTCCAGACTCACACCTCGTCGGTGCAGCATGCGAAAGCTGGCTCGCGCGGAATTGCCCAATCCCAAAACCAGCGTTTCGGGAGCGAACCATTCACCGTTGATCAGCACGCGGCTGACCTTGCCACTGGCAAGTTCGAGGTCCTGGAGGGCGCTCCGGTAATGGAAGCGGCAGCCTCGTTCCAGCAAGTGGGCTCTGATCCCAGCCACCACAGCCCGGATGCCCTCGGTGCCCAGATGCGGCAAGGCCAGGAAGGCTATGGAGGGCGGAGCGCCAAAACGTATGAGTTGCTCAAAGACCTTTAGCAGCGCGGGATCGCTGCCCCGGCTGGTTAGTTTGCCATCGGAAAAAGCGCCGGCGCCGCCTTCCCCGAACTGCACATTAGAATCCTCGTCCAGAACGCCTTTCAGCCAGAATTCACTCACTTTGGCGGAGCGTTCCAAGAGGGGATCGCCCTGGTCAAAAAGCCAGGGCTGCAGCCCGTTTTCCACCATCGCCAGCGCGCAAAACAAACCGGCTGGACCCATGCCGATGATGCAGGGATGGGGATCGCTGACCTTGATTGGCGGAGACGGAGAGGCTTCGGGAAGAGCCATTGGAATGAGATCGGAATTCGGACGCGGAGCTTCGCTGAATTCCAGCTGCAGGGTGAAATCGAACACGGGATGATTGGCCCGGCGCGTATCGACAGCCTGGCGTAAAACGCGGACAATCCGGAAAGACGAGCCAGGCAGGCGCAGTTTGGCCGCAGTCTCCATTTCCAGGTCGATGCTGGCGCGGGCTGGAACACGTAAGTTACGCAGCGTGTATAAACTCATTCCGTTCATCCCCAAAATAAAAACAGCGCTCTGAAGCAAGCGCTGGGAAAGACTGGTGGCGAGACCCAGAATTGAACTGGGGACACAAGGCTTTTCAGGCCTCTGCTCTACCGGCTGAGCTATCTCGCCACAAGTGAAAGCATCAACTTTTCGGACCGGGATTTTGTCAAGACAATTGTCCGCGCTTGTGGCTGAGCCTGAATAAACAGGACAGCGCTGATTGCCGGCGGCCAAACTGTTACCCGGGCTGAAGCTGCGCATTAGTTGCCGCAGTCTAAAAAAAACTTGACATAAAACTCGGAGGCCATTTGACTGCCGGAGACTTACCATATCCAATAAATGGAAGCAAACAGGAGAGTGGATGAGAGTTTTGACCTTACTGAGCGTCGCCTTGTTCTGGAGCGGGCTGGCCTGCGCTGAAAGCCTGCCGCTGGAATATGGAGTAAAAGCGGGCTTCAACCTGGCCCAGCATTACGGTACCAAAGCCGACGAGACGGAGTATAAGGTCGAGACTGCCATGCGTCCTGGCATCATGGCCGGCGCGTTCTTGAACTACAAGATCCTGGACCAATTGCGCCTGGGCTACGAACTATTCTATACTATGAAGGGTTCCCGGGAAAAGGTAACGATCCTGAGCGTGGAAGGCGAAACCTTGGCCCAGCCTGCCGTTATGAATCTCCGCTACGATCTGGATTACCTGGAAATGCCCATCGCCCTGCGCGTAAGGGCCTATTCCTCGCCCAAGTTTTCCGTGGAGGCGGTCACAGGAACAGCTTTCAGCCTCAAGATCCACGGCCGGCACGAATTGGACGGGACCTTCTACCTGCCCAATGGCGACGGTTTCGACGTCATCCCGGTATCCGAGGAATCGGACCTGTCCTACGTGAATATGTTCGATTACAGCCTGGTTTATGGCCTGGCCCTGCAATGCCACGGCAAAATGGAGTTCAGCTCGGAATTCAGGTTTACCCTGGGTTGGGACTACCTGAGCCTGCCTACCTACAGCCTGGCGGAACCGGCGGAACTACGCAACCAGACTTACTCACTCATCCTGAGCGCCCAATTTTAAGGAGAATCATGTTAGCCAAACTCAATATCTGGAGCTTTGCCCTTCTGCCGGCCTTGCTTTGCTGCGGCATCGCTACCAGCCTGAAAGCGCAGGACCTGACTCAAATTTACTGTTCCGGCCTCAATCCCGACCAGTCTGTGGACGTGCTGATCAACAGCTCCGCCTCTGGCGAATTCTTCTGGCTGGACGCCGCCAATACAATCCACACATGTATCTCTGCCGGCTACTGGGACGCCGCGGGGTGGCAGTACGGCACTCTGGCCGCGCCCCAACATCCCTGGCTGGGGTTCCGCCGGGGAGGAACAGAACCCCTGGCCAATCCGATCTACTTTCCCGAGGCCGGCGGCAACATAGTGCACACGCGTTTCTCCCCGCTGGAGACCGATCCCCTGGGCGACCACGCCGTGGGCGCAAGTTATCTGGACATCCTGGAAACCAAGATCGCTTTCAGCGAATCCAAACTCTATTTCACGATCAAGAACAACGACTCTTCCTTCCCCGTCAGTTCGGGCATCACGTTCTTTTCCTACATGGGCATCCTGGTCGATCCCGACGCCTCTGTGCCCGATCCGATCGTGTTTGGGCTGATGTACACGGTGGATGTGGCGGGAATCATCGCTCCCGGCCTGTATAAGATCACCGGGACGGCCACATCCGACCTGATCCTGCTCGGTGAAATCGAAACCTCCATCGATGCCCCCAACGGAATTCTGACCATGTCCTGCGACCTGGCCGACCTCACAAACGATCCGGATTTCAGCGCCTGGTTCGATCCCAACTATCCCCGCATCGGAACAGCGGCCATGACTTCCCGGATATCCCTGACCGAGGGCAACGTCACTTCTGATACGACTGCGGGGATCGATGTCCTGTTGAAACCGCAGTTGATCACGCTGGCAAATGCCGCGGCACCGCAGATTACTGATCCGCATGTGGTTTGGAATGGATCGGTACTGAGCCTTACCGTCACCTATTCCGACGCAGACCAGAACATAGCCCAAAACTGCCAATTCAGGATCGACGGAGGTTCGGCGCTTCCTTTGTTCCCTGCGAATTTCACCGGATTCGCGCAGCCGGTGGACTATGTATCCCAACCAGTCCCAGTCAGCGGAACCTGGAACACGCTCCAGGTCAGCGTGGTCAATGCCGGCCAGGTTTACACCTTTGATTTCAACAACACAGCCACTTCAGACGAATCTGCGCCTTCGCTTCCGGCATTGGAGATCCAACCAAATCCCGCCCGGAATGTCCTGTATTACAATATACGCGAACATAAGGCAGGGATGAAACTCGGCATCTTCAACCTGCGCGGGCAATTGCTGCTGGAGCAGCTTCCCCCTTTGCACGCAGGCCAGATCGATCTCGGCGATTTTCCCGCTGGAAAATACCTGCTCCGGTATGGCTCTGCCCAACTCTGGTTTACGAAAAAGTGAGGTTAGCGATGGCAAAAAGTATAAGAATCGTCTGCCTGCTGATCCTGCAGGCCATCTTGATTTCTGTTGTCGCAGCGCTTCCCCTCGACGCCGTGGCGAAACGTCATCAAGCCAGGTGCACGGACGATGCGATTGGAACTGCAGACGCGACGCCCCAAAAGCGCTGGCCCGATCTTCAGAACAAGCCACGCTTGATCCCGCCCGATTTCGTCGCCCTGCCCGGCAGGACCTTTCAGATGGGCAGGACTACCGGCTCTGGCGACGATGACGAGGTCCCGGTGCACTACGTTTCCCTTTCCCCCTTCGCCATCTGCAGGCATGAGGTCACACAAGCGGAATGGCAGGCGGTGATGGGATCAAATCCAGCAGAGGATTGGGGTGTGGGGCCAAACCATCCCGTGTACTATGTTTCCTGGTACGCTATCCTTAAATACTGCAATCTGCGCAGCATTGCCGAAGGCTACACACCGGTCTATACCATCAATGGCAGCGTCGATCCATTTTATTGGGGAGTTGTGCCTGCCTACGACAGCCCCCCTTGGAACGGCGTTATTTGCGCTTGGGATGCCGACGGCTATCGCCTGCCAACCGATGCCGAATGGGAATTCGCTGCCCGGGGTGGAACCAATTTCCCGGATTACGTTTTTTCAGGAAGCAATGACATCAACCAGGTAGCCTGGAATGACGGCAACGCGACAATCTATGGGGTCAAGCCCGTGTGCACCAAGGCTCCCAACGCCCTCGGCATCCACGATATGAGCGGCAACCTATGGGAATATTGCTGGGATTGGCTGGACGATTACACCGGAGAGGACGAGGTCGATCCCACCGGACCGGCCACCGGATTTCTCCGCATTGCCCGGGGCGGCTACTGGCTCAATTTACCCCAACAATGCCGAGTTTACGAGCGTTCCGGTTACTATCCTTTCGAAGGAAGCTACTGGATGGGCTTCCGCGTCGCCAAGAGCTTGCCGGATCCGCGCTGAGGCTTTAGTTCAGCGCACTCCATCCCGGAACAACGACTGAGGTGTGATGTGGCAGAGCTGCCTAGCGCTGCGGGCATTGCGGTCATAACCCCTAATGTAATGGTCGGATAAGAAAGTGCCGTAACCGCCCGCTACATTTTCACAGACTCCCCTTAGACTGACCTGCTCTGAAATCAGCCTCCGGCGATATGTCTCTTTCTTCTCATTGCTCAATTCGGAAAGTCGGATGCTGCGTGCACTGATGATATGCTTGGGCACTTGGTCAGGCATGATGGCAGCCGGTGTACCCGGCCTTTTGGAAAAAGAGAAGACATGCAGATAGGCGATATCCAGATCCTGCAGAAAAGCCAGCGTCTCGGCAAACTCCATATCGGTCT
>DAHVPC010000079.1 GCA_027318475.1 Candidatus Cloacimonadota bacterium
GGCGCCACCATCAACACCGTGAAGAACTGCATCGACAACGGGATGTTGCCCGCGATCAGCGTCTATGACGACCTGACGGGCGTGTTCTAAAGAACAACGTGAAAGGGTGGAAGGGAAAGAGTGAAGGGCAAGAGGGCAAAGGGGCAAAAGGGGCTGCGTAAGGCTCGAACACTTCGTACCCCAGTCCCGCGAAAACGATCCCTCTTGCCCTTTCGCCCTTTCGCCCTTTCTACGAATCACCTCTTAACCCACAAACCCATTAACACAAGGAGGGACAATGGATCCGAACTTAATCAAGGCGCTGGCCAAGGAACTGGCCGGCAAGGTAAACCGTGTGGTGGACATTCCCCTGATCAAGGAAGAGGACGAAGAGGCCTTTTTCGAACTGGTGATCCTGATGCTGCTGGACATCCTGTTCAGTAAATTGGGCGGCAGGTTCAAGGCAGCCTAACGGCAGTGGCTCAAGCAGGGAGCCCGGAGCGCAAACTCCGGGTTCCCGTTTCTTTGGGGAAGATGGTGTTGAGAGTGAAGGGTTGGGGGTGTAGTGTAGCATTCAAATTCTACATAACTGCAGGAACGGAATCCTACGCTACGGATTGTTTTTGCAGGAACGGAATCCGGCCTCGCAAGATACCAGGTTCAGGTGTTACACACTTTCACCCTTTGACGCTTAACCCGTTCACCCGATCACCCCAAAAAGAGCGCCCAACCACAAAGGCCGGGCGCATCTCATCTTTACTGAGGAGGGGGGTAGGGATCTACTTGAGAGATTCAGTTTTTGGTTTCTGGTTGTTATTAAGGGGTTTTTCCTTGCCGCCAGCGCAATCGGGGCAATCACCAGTGCAGTTTTCCCCATGCTTGTGCATTTGAGCGCCAGGCATGCCTTTGCCCGGCATGTTCATCGGGCCGCAACCGTTGCCGGGGCAGCCTTCCATGCCTTTGCCCGGCAGGGGTTGCATTTGATGTCCGGGCGCGCCTTTCTTGTTCATCAGGCCGGGTTTGCCGTGCTGCATGCCCATCGGGTTTTCGCCCTGAAGCATGTGCATGGTGCGGAAGATCTCCTTCTGCTCGGCTTCAAGTTCTTGCATCACCTGTTCCATATGGTTGAGGCGGGCGGTGGCATGGGCCAGTTTTTTGTCGAAGAGTTGTTGGGTGTATCTTTTGGCGACGGTGAAATCGTCGTTTTTGAGGGCCTGGCGGATGTCCATCTGCAGGTTTTCGATTTCCGCTTCCAGCGAGTTCATGGCCTTCTGATGGTCGAAACGGAGTTGGTCGAGTTTCTTTTTCTGGGCGTCGGTCAGCTTCAGGTCCTGCATCATGTCCATGCCCGCGCAGTCATCGGAAAGCCGGGGCTTGAGATTGGGATTGTCGTTGGGTCCGGGGCCGACTTTGGCGTTGGGGTTAAGCATCAGTTTGTGGTTCATGTCGCCTTCGGCGAAGAGCATTCCGGCCAGCAGCAGTACTGCCAGGGGGAAGAGTATGAGTTTGTTCATTGGGGCTTTCTCCTATCGTAGTTTCTAAAGTCTCTTTCGGAACGCCGGGCGAAGTATTCCTCCGCTTCTTTGGCGTTCATGGTCTTTCTGATCTGCAGCAATCGGTGGCCGAGGGCGCGTTCCATGGTTCCCTGGGCGTCCACGGACTGCTCGATGATGGCGTTGATCCTGGCGTCGTCGATGGTTTCCCTGGCCAGTTCCTGCATCAGCTGGTCTTTGGTTACGCGGAAGCTATCGCGCAGAACGCTGATGGCAGGATCTTCCCAAAGCCGGGGAGCGAGGCGCTGGCGGTCTTCGGCACGGCGGTTTGCTTCTGGGGGAAAGTTGTGGTGCACCATGTGGTTGTGGCGGAAAATGCCCATCACAAAGAGTCCTCCGATGATGCCGGCGTTGAGGAATAAAGATACCAAGAGCAGGATGGTCAGCAGGCGTTTACTCATTCGATCCTCCCGAAGAATAGATGTCGTCCACAAGGGAACTCTCTCCGAAACTGGCAATCTGGCCGGCGTGGGAAGTTGCCGCCACGGTGTTGGATTGGGGGAAAGGATTGACCGTGCCGTAGGCTGCCTTGCCGATCAGGGCGCCGAGGGACAGACTGACGATCAGGGCCAGCATTGCGGGGATGAGCTGGAGTTTCCGGCGGTGCTTGATGAACAGGCGCTTGCGGTCGTGGCTGGCGGCCTGGCTCAGGATCTGGTGGTGCAGCCAGGCGGGAAATTCCGGCTGGGGCGCAGGACGCAGCACTTGCCCCAGTTTTTTGGCTTGTTCCAAATAGGCGCCGCAAGAAGCGCAGTTGGCAAGATGCGGCTGCAGCGCGCGCAGAGAGATCCCGTCCGGAGTGAAATCCGTCAACAGGTCGATCTGGCGTCTTGCTTTCTTGCAACTCATGGTTTCCTCGCTGGGTTGGCGCACGGCCCTTCCCGGTAATAAAGTTTCATATCTCTATACTCTCCCCAGGCGCCCATCCCTCAATAATTTTTGGCGCAGCTGCTTTTTGGCGCGTACCAGCAGCGATTCCACCGCCTTGACGCTGATGCCCAATTGGGCGGAAATGTCTTTGTAACTAAGGTTTTCGTAGTATTGCAGATGGATCACGGAGGCCAGGCGGGGCGGAAGTTCGTGCAGGGCATCACGGAGTGCGGAATAGTCGGGTTCTGGCTCTGGCCTGTTGGTATCCGGAAGGTTGTCGAAGGAGTGTGGCTCGAGGTTCACGTAGCGGCTTTTTTGTTTGAGGAAGGTCATGCTTTTGTTGTAGGCGATGCGGTAGAGATAGGCCAGGGAGGTGGGTTCTTCGACGCGGTCGATGTGCTCGTAGAAGGAGATGAAGACCATCTGGACGAGGTCGTTGGCATCGTTGTCGTTGGCCACAAGCGTCAGCAAATAATGGTAGATGCGCTTTTCATGGGCCTGCAGGAACTGCTCAAACTGCTCTTTCTTCATGGACCATCCTTGTCAGATTTACCGTTAAAACAGCAGTTAACTGCAAAAAAAGAGGCCGGGCTGGTGTCAAGATATTTCCCGGGATAGAGATCCGGGCAGTTTCCGCTTGACTGATTCATTATTGCTGCAAATCATGCAAACCAAGCGGCAGAGTTGTGCCAGCACACTGGCAGACTGCGCATGCCAACCCCGGGTAAATGATTCTTTCGATCCCGGAAATCTTTTGGAACAGAGGAGAGAACATGAAAAGAACTGTATTGGTTTTTGGGTTGATCAGCCTCGTCCTGATCCCCTTGGCAGGCCTTTCCACCTGGACCGGAGCCACCAGCCGGAACTGGAGCACCGCCTCGAACTGGAGCCCGGCCGGAGTGCCCACTTCCACCACTGACGTGATCGTCAATTCCGCCGGTGTGACCAACTTTCCCTGGATCGCCGCGGCTTCCTATTGCCAAAACCTCTATCTGGAAACCGGCGCCAGCCTTACGGTGAATGCCGCTTACAACCTCAACATCTCGGCCGGGTTGTACGTGGCCGGAACGCTGAACATGAGCAGCACCGGCATGGTGAACGTGGCCGGGGATGTGGAATGGGAACCCGGTGGAACCGCCAACATCACTTCCAACACCCGGATCAACGTGACCGGGAACATGACCTTTTTCAACGGCTCAAACGTGAACATGAGCACCGGGATCTTCCAATTCCAGGGCAACCTGGCGGACACCCACATCATCAATAACGATCCGGACACTGCGATCAGTACGCTGTGGGTGGCCAAGACCGCTGGCATCTTCTCGATCAGCGCCTCCTCCACCCAACCGCTCACGCTCAACGGCAACATCACCAACTATAGCGGTAGCAGCTTTTACCACTACTACACCGGCAACACCGTCCTGAAGGGCAGCATCTTCGACAACAATGCCGACGGAGCCAGCCCGGGCATCAAATGGAACAGCGGCACGCTCGTGCTGGACGGCACATCCGCCACCATCGGGCTGCAAAACTCCAACTGCTATCTGAAAAACCTCACCTTCAGCCAGACCGGCACCGCGCAACTTTCCTATCCCCTCACCCTGAAAGGAAACCTGCAGATCGACAGCGGCGTCTTCGCCACGAACAGCCATACCGTAGAGATCGCCGGAAACTGGGCGAACACCGTGGGTCCCGCCGCCTTCACCGAAGGCACGGGCATGGTGGTCTTCAACGGCTCCGCGCACCAGTACTGCAACTTCGACGAGGAATTCTACCTGCTGGAAGTGGATAAATCCGGCGGTGCGCTAAGGGTGAACAACTCCAACGCGGAAGTGTACGCCGCTTACTACAACTGGACCGCCGGCGCCATCGACGTCCTGCAGGGGATCTTCTCCGCCGGCAACCTGATCGACAGTGGCATTGTGGGCGGCTATTACGTGAATCCCGGCGGCACCATAAACCTCAGCAACTACGACGGCTCAGTGGACCTGAACGCCCTCGTGACCTTCACCAACGGCGGCACGATCAACGTTTACGGAGGAACCACCAGTTCCAGTTATTCCAACTGGCAAAACGCGAACCTGACCATGAGCGGCGGCTCCTTTGTCTTTCACGACGTGGGCATCAACATCAACGGCTCCAGCGGCTATACCTTTGCCCTGAACGTCACCGGCGGCACCATCAGCACCAGCGGCAATTTTTACTGTACCCGCAACATTGCGCCTGTCGATGGCACCCTGGAACTTACCGGAACTACCGAGCGCTTCATTTACATGGACGCCGGAGCGTTGGGCCCCTGTTCCCTGGCCAACCTGAAGATCAACAAGACAGCGGCCGCCATCTATCTGGCCACGGACGTCACCTGCACCGGAGACGTGTTGGTCCAATCGGGCACGCTGGCCATCCAGGACGAGGTGCTGAGATGCGATCTGCTGGATATCTACGGCACCCTGAACATGGCCAACGCTTTGGGACGGGTGTACACTTCCGGCAGCATCTCCTGGTACAGCGGGTCAGTGGCCGCGCTGACTGCCGGGGAGATCGAATGCGGTCAGAGCTGGAATATCTACAATAGCGCCAGCGTGGTCATCCCCGCCGCGGTGCTCATCACGCTCAAATCCACCTTGAATTCATATATCAATATCGAGGCGGAGGGTTCGCAACTGGGCAGCCTGGTGGTGGGCGGAGCAACTCCGGGATCCGGATTCGATATCTCCTCTTTCAGCGATTACGACCTGCATGTGGCCGGATACCTCACGATCACCCAGAATAACTCGCTGGACCTTTTCTTCAATAATCTGACCGTGGACGGAAACCTGATACTCTACGGCACCCTGGATCTGCACACCAACGATGCCACCGTGCATGGCAAACCGTATTTGTATGCCACCAGCACGCTGGTACTCGGCTACGGAACCTTCTATTGCGACGAATCCACCGTACTCCCCCGCACCACCTATCTGAACGGGACGCTCTCGATCAATGCTGGGGAGTTCAAACTGGCACACCATACCATCACAGTGAATGCCGGCTCCATAACCACCATCGAAGACGGCTATATCTACTGCGACGGGATCAACGCCACCAGCGCCGGTACTTTCCAACCCAACGGAGGAACAGTGGTCCTCACGCAAAGGTACGGCGGCGGATCCTACACGCTGAACATTTCCGGCGGCAACTGGCTGCCCTCGGTCACCGTGCAGGATTATTACCGCCTCGGCGCCGACCTCACCGTTAAAGGGGACATGATGATCGATACCGGCGGCACGCTGGACGTGATGAACTCCTCCTCGGTGGTCTTCACCATTACCGTCGCCGGCAACTGGATACATTTTGAAGGGACCTTTTTACCCCGCACAGGCCGCGTGATCTTCAACGGCTCCGGACACCAGTATTGCAGTTACACGGAAAGCTTCAACATCCTTGAGGTAGATAAATCCGGCGGCGCTTTGCGTGTGAACAACGCTGCGGCCGTGGTCACCATCGCCCAATACGACTGGACTGCCGGCGCTTTGGACGTCCTTGGCGGCGCCCTCACCATCCTCGACCTAGCCGACAACGGCATGTACGGCGGCTTCTACTGCAACACCGGCGGTACGCTTAACATCAGCCAGGACAATTCCCAAACCATCGACCTCAACGGCACCCTCCAGATCACAGGCGGCACGGTGAACGTCTCCGGCGGCACCGGAGCGGCTTTCTGGGGCTACGACGCCGATGCCTCGATCACCATTTCCGGAGGAAGCCTCAACTATCTGGACCAGGGAGTCTACATATTTGACGCTCCCAGCCACAACCTCAGTTACAACATAACCGGAGGCAAAGTGACCCTGGCCAGGAACCTTTCCTGCAACCAACCAGGTTTTGCGCCGGCAGGAGGAGTTTTCGAACTGGTCGGCCCACTGGACTCCTATATCTATCTTGACGGTGCCGGCAGCAGTTTCTATCAGATCACCATCAACAAGTCTTCCGCGCCAGACGGAGCAGGCGGCCCGGGTTCGGACCCCATCCCCACCCGCTCGAATCTGGTGTATCTGTTTAACGACATCACTTGCCGCGGCAACGTGATCGTGGACCACGGCCGCCTGGAACTAAACGGCAATACCCTGAACTGCGCGGGGAACCTGACCGTGCGTAACGGCAGCACCCTGGAACTGGACGCCGCGGCTGTTTTGGCCATGGGCGGCGGCTCCACCCTGGCGATCTATTCCGGCTCCCAGATCGACGTGTTGGGCAACGCCGACAACCCTGCCACCTTCACACATTATGGTGACGGCTACTACGCCTTCACGGTGCGCAGCGGCGGCACGCTCAGCGCCAACTACGTGGTCTTCGAATACATGAACAGCGACGGCGTGAATTTCCAGTCCGGCTCCCTTACCGGCGGACTGCACAACTGCACTTTCCGTTATGGGCAGACCATCTACCCGGTAGGCGGCGCCCTGCTTAAACTCAACAACAACCAGGAAATCACTATCACCGGCGCCGTGTTCCCCGTCTCCACAGGAGCCAACAACGTCTGGAAGGAACTGAATGCCGGGATCGTGCGCCTCTATCTGGCCAGCGGAGCCTTCGCGGGATCGGCCTTCGAAAACGATACCTACGACCGCATCTTCTGGACCGGCAACGACGTGGACCTAGAGATCATCGACGTCTACTGGAACCGCCCGGACAACTACGTCTGCGCGCCGCTCACGGCAACTGTGTCCGTCCGCAACAACGGCAGCCACGACATTGCCGGGCAAGTCCGGGTGGATCTTTACAAAAACCTGCCCACCGCGCCACCTGCAGGCACTCCGGGCGACCTTTACCAGGAGATGTTTGCCCTGGAAGCCGGCCACAGCAAGTCCGTCGTCTTCCAGAACCTAAGCACGGATGCTCCTGGCAATTGGAATTCCTGGTTGAGGGTCGATGCCACCGGACTCATCGCCGAGACCAACGAAAGCAACAACCTCTGGACCGGAACCCTGGCCACCGAATGGCTTCCCTTGCCCGTGGTGGAAGATCTGCAATTGACCCGCTTATCAGGCTTTGGACTGCAACTTAACTGGACTTACCCGATCACGGCCAACCGCTACAATCTTTACCGGGATACCAGCCCTTATTTCACTCCGGGCCCGGAAAACCTCTGGATTACAGTTACGGGGACCCTAGTCAACACGGTAGCCTTGCAAGACCGCTTTTTCTACCTTGTACGTGCTGAACGGGATCTGCCCTGAACCTTCCAGCGGGCGGAGCTTACCGCAACAGCATACCTGTAAACATTTTCGAAACCTGTCAGGGGCGGATAGCTGCCACCGATTGGAGTTGACATAATCCGCCCCCGGCAATTTGTGGCACATCTAAAGGAGTCTGATTTTATGCGTTTGACTATTGTTTTTACGGCCCTGATCCTGCTGTTTGCAGGCTTGGAGGCCCAGCCGTTGCTTTCGGCGGCGGAAACCGGGCAACTGGTGGAGATGCTGCAAGCGGCGGAACTGGACAGCCTGGACCTGAACTTTGAAAAAGACTGGGACCTGAGCACCAAGTACAAACTGGACTGGCAGTTGCGCCAACTGCAGAACCCCTGGCAGGCTTTGACCGACCTGCAGGATTTGCGGGAACTCTGCGCGCTCGTGGACACCATTCCCGAAGCGGTTCCGCGCTTGCTTACCCATCTGGCGGGCATCGCCTTCAACCTGGATCCGGAACTCCAGGCCGGGCACTACGCTTTCTTCAAATCCAATTTCGACCGCCAGTTCCGGCAGCGGATCCGTAAACCGGAGGACCTCTTCAACTGGCTGGAAACCAATCTCGCCGATCTGCAAAAAGACTTTGACCTCGCTGTCGCGGATTTTAGCCGCCAGGACGCGGAACAACTGACCGCGTTTTGGCTGTGGCAGTTCATCGAATCCGAAGACGTGGACAAATATGAAGCATTTTATCGCAAGCAAGGGTTGCCGGATTACGGAGGACTGGACAAGGAACAAGTCCGGGAACGCCTGGGCGGCATCAAATTGGACCAGCTGCTGGAAACCGGGGTCAGGTTTGTGGCTTTGGCCGACGCAGTGAGGGACAACGCCTCCCGCCTGAAGTTCAAAAACAAGCGCCCGCTGCTGCGCAAGACCGAGCTTGGCCTCATGGTCATCGGCACCCAAGGCGACGATATGTACGATCCCCAAGCCCTGCCCAACCAACCCGTCTGCTTCCTGCTGGAGCCAGGCGGCGACGATGTTTACGGGATCGATCTGAAAAACTCATACGGCTCTAATTTCTACATTCTGGCCGATCTGAAGGGTGACGACCTCTACCGCAACGCCAATCCCGCCGGAATGTTCTGCAGCGCCTTTGGATGCGGATATTCGGCCGACCTGGCCGGAAACGATATTTATCAGGCCGACGATTTCGCCTTTTCCGCGTTCATGGGCCTCAACCTGCATCAGGACTTCGCCGGGGACGACAGCTACCGCAGCGGGCTCTTTTCGCAGGGAGCCGCGATGTTCGGCGTGGCGGCGCTTTTGGACCAGGCCGGGAACGATACTTACTCAGCCAGCGCCACAGCCCAGGGTTTGGGCGGAACGCACGGAGTGGGCGCGCTGCTGGACCAAAGCGGAGCGGATTCTTACAATATCGGCGGCGAGTATTACCACGAACCGCTCATGCCTCTGGACTTCATCACCTTGGGACAGGGTATGGGCCTGGGTTTGCGGCCCGATCTTGCCGGCGGACTCGGACTCCTATATGACAGAAGCGGCAGCGACCGTTATCTGGGCGGAGTTTACGCCCAGGGCTCCGGTTACTGGTACGCCACCGGCGCGCTGATCGACGAGGCCGGAAACGACGTTTACAACACAGTTTACTACCCGCAGGGCTCGGGCATCCACCTGGCCTGCGGATTCTTATTCGACGCCGAAGGCGACGACGCCTATTACAGCCGCAACGGACCGGGCCAGGGCGCAGGCCACGACTGGGCTTTGGGCATGCTGATCGACGGAGCCGGCAACGACGCCTATTCCATACCCGGAGGAAACGGCCTGGCCCTCACCAATTCGGTCGCCCTCTTTGTGGATAAGAGCGGCGATGACCGCTATGAACGCAAGGAGGTGCAAAATTACGGCAGCGCGAACCTGGTCCGCAGCACCGGCGGCATCGGGCTTTTCCTTGACGCGGGGGGAAAGGACAGTTATCCGGACAGCCTGTATGCCAACAACAAAACCTGGCAGAGCGGCACTTACGGCATTGGCCGGGACATCGAACTGAACGTCGTCGCCAAATCCGAGATCGAGGAACTGGCGGAAACGGCAGCCATGCCGGATAGCACCGCGAGCATCGCAGACATCTTTGACGCAGCCTCGGAATGGGAGGTGGGGAGCGCCGTCCAAAGGGTGCGCAGGGCCCGCGAGATCCTGCTTGGCCGCACAGAAGAAGCCATCCCCTACGTCCTGGAAAACAAGATGGCCACCGATTCCGGCCTCGAATTCCGCGTGCTGGAGCTGCTGGCTAAAAACTCCGCAGCGTTCGTGGAACGCCTCTTTCCGCTCATCGAAGGAGCCGACAGCCTTGCCGCCAAAAACGCCATGTCGCTGATTTCGGGAGTGGGCGACAGCCTGCTGGTGAACTATGTGGAGCGCCTGATGCAGGCCCGGAAATACCAGACCGCCTGCCTTGCAGTGCTGGCTGGGGTGCACACGGCCCGCTCCGTGGAACTCCTTCAAGGCTACATCTTCCACCCCAGCGAACGGTTTCGCTACATCGCCGCGCGCTCCTTGATGCAGGTCAAGCACCCTTCGGCGCGGCCCACGCTGCTGCGCATGAGTTCGGACCGCTCTTTCCTGGTGCAGGCCCTGCTGCGCAACCTTCCTCCGGAGCAACAGCCGTGAATGGCTGCAAGGCCGCCTTTGCCGCGTTTCTCAATGGCTTGGGTTTGCCGGAGCCGGACGCCGCACTGGACCGCTTTGAGCAATATCACGCCCTGCTGCTGGCCAAAAACCGGCAGCTGAACCTCTTTTCCCGTGCCACTGCTGATGAGGAACTGTGGACAAAGCATTTCCTTGACAGCCTGGTGCCCTTGAAATGCATTGATTTCAAGGGGAAAAAGGTGCTCGATTTCGGTTCCGGCGGAGGTTTGCCCGGCATTCCGCTCAAACTGGCGGTTCCGGACTGCCGCATGACCCTCCTGGACTCCGTGCATAAAAAGGCCGCCGCGCTGCAGGAAATGGTTGCCCAATTGGATCTTACCGGCTGCGAGGTGGTGTGCGGACGCCTG